>NZ_JBGONH010000004.1:73359-154158 GCF_041439075.1 Vibrio sp. FF145 | reverse complement strand
ACCATATCACTTACTACCGTTTTTGTTTTAAGTTCCCGCTAATCCGCGATGAACCAAAAATCAGGGGTTCGTGCTTAATCACAAAACGGTTCAAAGGCTTATGGCTCAGCTCAACCTTAAATCGACGGTCAGGATTAAAAAGTATCGTTCATACCGAGGAGAGTCAGGAAAAGCGGCTCCCAACGTGCTTGAAAGAGATTTTAGTGCGACTCAACCCGATGAAAAGTGGGTAACGGATGTCACGGAGTTCAAAGTCAAAGAGCAGAAAGTATACTTATCTCCCGTTGTCGACTTGTTTACTCAGGAAGTGGTTGCTTATAGAGTGGCCAAAAATGCCTGCTTGCCGCTTGTCACGGATATGCTGACGGAAGCTATATCAACGCTTAAACCCAACTCAAAGCCAATTATACATAGCGATCAAGGTTGGCAATATCGTCATCGACAGTATCAGAAAAAGGTAGCAGAGAGTGGGTTAACGCAAAGCATGTCGAGAAAAGGTAACTGCTTGGATAATGCGGTTGCTGAAAACTTTTTTGCTTTACTCAAAACCGAGATGTATCACAACCAAAGCTTTGAAGATGCAGATGCTCTGATAGAGCAAATTAAAGAATACATCGAGTACTACAATAACAAACGTATAAAAGTGAAACTAAAAGGCCTGACTCCGATAGAATATCGAACTCAGGCCTTGAAAGCCGCTTAACAGAAATGTCCAACTTTACGGGGTCACTTCATAATGTCGTTCGGGCTTTTGAGCTTATAACTTATTAGTTTCAGATATTCAGAAATTTCAGATGTTCAGAATAGCTGAACTAGAAACTACGGCTTTGATTTAGAATGCTTGTCCGCATCCCATCCAGCCGTTAATGCCTTACCTTTACGCAGTCTGCGTACCCACATTCGACTTGGGTGAATCGCCTCAAGCACATCAACAGGCAAGGGCAGCGGATCGCCACAGATTTGTGATGCTAATACTTCAGCCAATAATGGCGCGGAGCTCAAGCCACGTGAACCTAGCCCGATAAAGCAATAAAGGTTAGGGAAGCTTGTTACCGTTTGAACATCCTCAACCGAGTCGCGCTGCGGGTTGAAGTTGTGCAGGTCTTGGTACTGCTCCTTAATGGCTTCAAAGTCACCAACGTTTCCGACAAACGGTAAGTGGTCGCGGCTTACGCTTCGGATACCTTGGCGCGCTAAGTTGTCACTGGTGTCGACATCTTTGGCCCATGCTTGGTTTGGTAGCGACCCATGTAGGCGCTCGCCATTGTGTTGCTGAACCTCAATATCAAACTCTTGGTCGATATTGGTTTTGTCGTAGTTCGCACCAATACAGTGGTGACCATTGTTTGGGTTCTGTGGCGTCAGGTAGCCATCAAAGCACAACACGGTTTTTAGCTGGCTGAGATTTTCCGTGGTCGGAATATGGCTCACTTGGCCTTTAACTGGCGTCAGAGGTACTGGCTGAGTTTGTTCAAACTGAGTGAACTTGTGTCCATTCGCGACAACCACTTGGTCGTGCTTGGTTTGAATCTCACCTTGAGGTGTCTCAATCGTCAATAACCACTGTTGTTCAGCTTCGAGCCACTCAAGTTGCGTTACTTGATGTTGATAGTGTGCGCTCACTTGGTTGGTCTCTTCTAACCTGCCAATCAAACCTTGAGTCAGTTGGAGAGGGCTTAACCAACCTCCCAGTGGAAAGTAGACACTCTCTTTATCGACTGGTAAGCCAATCTTTTCGTTGGCTTGCTCTGGCGTTAAACGCTGAATCAGATCTGTGTGGAAATTGCCTTCTAACATGCGATTGAGCTTTTTAGTGGAGCCTTCATCCCACATCAAAATGTTCACGCCACACCAATTGTGATCGAAGTTTACTGATAGTGCTGCTTGATTAATAAATTGGCGAGCAAACAGTAACCCTGGACCAAACACGCGAGACACGTTCGATGTCGCTTCGCTGAGTAGCGGATAAATGGCACCTTGATTGTTGCCAGAGGCATTGCCCGCAGCTTGTTGGTGTTCACAATAAAGGGTGATGTTTTTACCACGTCGGCTTAGCGTTTTGGCTAATGCAGCACTGGCGACACCACCACCAATGATCGCAATGTCTTGTGATTCACTGTGCTCTGAAAGGCCATACCAAGGTTTAATGTTGGTGTGAGCGTGCTTCTCACCAAGTCGCCCGGCAATCATTTCCCGCTTAGTACCAAAGCCTTTAACTTTTTTCATCGCAAAGCCAGCTTCGATTAAACCGCGGCGAACAAAACCGGCAGCGGTAAACGTTGCACAGCTGCAATCTTGTTTTGCCAGTTTGGCCATGCCGTTGAATAGGTTTTGATTCCACATTTCAGGGTTTTTGCTTGGAGCAAAGCCATCTAAGAACCACGCATCGACTAAACCTTTGCGAGGGGTCGGCACGTTTGGCATACAATCCTTAATATCACCAAACCACAAATCAAGCGTGATAGCACCATCGCCTAACACAATGCGGTGACATTCGGGCAGGGCAATCGGGTAGTGTTCTTGGAGTTGTGTCGCATACTCCGCTAATTCTGGCCACGATTGGTGCGCTTTGATGAGATCCTCTTTATTTAAAGGATATTTTTCAAAACTGATGAAATGTAACTCTTTGGTCATAGCTTGTGGGTTATCTTTAAGAAAAGCATCGAACCATTGCCAGACTGCGAGAAAGTTTAAACCTGTACCAAAACCGGTTTCAGCAATCACAAAACGGCGTTGTTGATGTTCAACCCAACGCTCTGGAAGGTGGTTTTGTTTTAAAAAGACGTAGCGAGTTTCTTCCAAACCGTTAACATTAGAGAAGTAAACGTCGTCAAATTGGTCTGAAACTGGCGTGCCAGACTCATTCCATTCCAGCTCTGCATTAGTAATTGAAGTCATAAAATCTATCATTTTGTGATTTGAAGCGATATGTTGGTAGGGATTGTACGAATTTCTAGGAAAGCTGACCACTTTTGTTAGGCTTCTTAGTTATCATCTAGCTGAATTTAGAATTATAGGAATGTCACATGAAACGAGTCGTAATCACCGGTATGGGTATTGTTTCAAGTATCGGTAACAACGTCGAAGAAGTTTTAGCATCACTGAAAGAGGGTAAATCAGGTATTACCGCTTCAGAGCAGTTCAAGGAAAATGGCTTGCGCTCTCAAGTTTGGGGTAACCTAAAAATGAACCCTGCTGACCATATCGATCGCAAAAAAATGCGCTTTATGGGTGATGCAGCGGCATTCGCTTATCTTTCAATGGAGCAAGCAATTGCTGACTCTGGTTTAACTGAAGATCAAGTATCTAATGACCGCACAGGTATCGTTGCGGGTTCAGGTGGTGCTTCATCTCTAAACCAAGTTAACGCTGTAGACATCATCCGTGAAAAAGGCGTTAAGCGCGTTGGTCCATACATGGTTCCACGTACAATGGCTTCTACGGTTTCTGCTTGTCTAGCAACACCTTTCAAAATCCGTGGTGTGAACTACTCTATGAGCTCTGCATGTGCAACATCTGCACACTGTATCGGTCACGCAATGGAGCTTATCCAACTTGGTAAGCAAGACGTAGTATTCGCTGGTGGCGGTGAAGAACTGGATTGGTCTCTGACTATGATGTTCGACGCAATGGGCGCACTTTCTACTAAGTACAACGACACGCCAGAATTGGCTTCTCGTACTTACGATGCTGACCGTGACGGTTTCGTTATCTCTGGTGGCGGCGGCATGCTAGTTATCGAAGAACTTGAGCACGCTGTTGCTCGTGGCGCAAAAATCTACGGCGAGATCGTGGGTTACGGCGCGACTTCAGATGGCTACGACATGGTTGCTCCTTCTGGCGAAGGCGCGGTTCGTTGTATGAAGATGGCAATGCAAAACGTTGATGGCGTTGACTACGTGAACACTCACGGTACTTCAACTCCTGTTGGTGACGTTAAAGAACTTGGTGCAATCCAAGAAGTCTTTGGCGGCAATAGCCCAGCAATCTCAGCAACTAAAGCGATGACAGGTCACGCTCTAGGTGCGGCTGGTGTACACGAAGCAATTTACTCAACGCTAATGCTTGATAACGGCTTCATCGCACCAAGCATTAACGTTGCAAACCTAGACGAAGCGGGCGAAGGCCTAGACATCGTAACCGAAGCTCGTGAACAAGAGCTAACAACGGTTATGTCTAACAGCTTTGGTTTCGGCGGTACGAACGCAACGCTAGTAATCAAAAAATACCAAGGCTAATTGAAGCTAAGGTTAAATTAATAAAAGGTTAATCGTTAGTGGGTGATGTGAGTGCTGATTCAACACGCACAGGTCGCTCATTAACCCTGACCAACAGAACAAAGCTTTTATAAATATGGTTTTAAGCGTGTTTTTTAACCCTAGCTTTGTAAGCTTCGCTTTAGAAAATAGCTTTTTAAATCAAGATTTAGAAGTTGAAAGGTTTCCAGAGCTTGATCAGTACTGGCTTTGGTTAGTACTGGTTGAACAGACGCAAGACTCTGTCTCCTGGAGAGCGAGATAGGATCCTTTTGTTCTGGATGTTTGCCCGATTGTTTATTCAATCGGGCATTTTTCGTTTTAGCCGTTTGATATTTGGGTATGGAATCTTATGCCTGTTGTTTGTGCAGACTCAGTGATTCAGCCCTTTATTTATAATGTATTCCAATTGCTACTCGACACCGTGTGTGGAATTTTGCACAATCATTTCAATTCACATTTAGGTCGATAGACCCCAACAAAAGTACTCGCCAAATGAAAATCTTAATCGACGAAAATATGCCTTATGCTGAAGCGCTTTTTAGCCAGCTAGGGGAAGTGACAATGAAGTCTGGTCGCACATTAACAGCTGACGACCTAGTTGACGTAGACGCATTGATGATTCGCTCTGTTACTAAGGTAAACGAGTCATTGATCAGCAAAGCCAATAAGCTGAAGTTTGTCGGTACTGCGACGGCTGGTATGGATCATGTTGACCAAGAATTGATGAAAGAGCGTGGCATTTTCTTTACTGCGGCGCCTGGCTGTAACAAGGTGGGTGTTGCTGAGTACGCGTTCAGTGCGATGATGGTGCTTGCGCAGCAACAAGGTTTCTCTGTATTCGAAAAAACGGTCGGTATTATCGGCTGTGGGCAGGTAGGCAGTTACTTAGCGAAATGCCTTGAAGGTATTGGTATTAAAGTTCTGCTGAACGACCCTCTAAAACAGCAAGAGGGTGATACTCGTGAATTTACTGAGCTAGATACACTGCTTGAGCAGTCAGACGTCATCACTCTGCATACGCCAATCACTAAGACAGGTGAGTTCCCAACGCATCATTTGATCAATGAGCAAGTACTGAACAATTTACGTGCTGACCAAATTCTGATAAATGCGGCTCGTGGCCCAGTTGTTGATAACCAAGCGTTAAAAGCTCGCTTGCAAAAAGCCGATGGTTTCACTGCCGTTCTTGATGTGTTTGAGTTTGAACCTGAAGTCGACTTTGAACTTCTTCCATTGCTCGCTTTTGCAACACCTCACGTAGCGGGCTACGGTTTAGAGGGTAAAGCGCGTGGTACCACGATGATCTTCAACAGTTATTGTGAGTTTTTAGGTACTGAACAGCGTGCTTATGCAAGCGACCTCCTGCCGACAGCGCCAGTGCCTCAAATGAAATTAGATAGAGCTTGGGATGAAGCAACACTGCACAATTTGACTCAGTTGATCTATGATGTGCGCAAAGACGACGCCTTATTCCGTCGCAATATCTCTACGCCGGGTTCTTTTGACAAGATGCGTAAAGAATATTGGGACCGCAGAGAGTACAGTGCAGTCGAGTTAACGGGCGACGAATCTTGTAATTTAACGCCGTTATCTAAACTCGGTTTTATGGTAAAGCCAACTTTATAAAAGAGAGAAACAATGAGCCAAGAATTTAATATTGCTATTTTAGGTGCGACTGGTGCGGTTGGTGAAACCATTCTTGAAGTACTTAAAGAGCGTAAATTCCCTGTCGGTGAAATGCACTTACTAGCAAGTGAACGTAGTGAAGGCAAAACTTCCCGTTTTAACGGCAAAACAATACAAGTACAAAACGTAGAAGACTTCGATTGGTCTCAAGTACATATTGCATTTTTCTCTGCAGGTAGCGAGCTTTCAGAACGTTGGGCTCCAATCGCCGCTGACGAAGGTGTGGTTGTTATCGATAACACCTCACGTTTCCGTTACGAATACGATGTTCCTCTGGTTGTGCCTGAAGTGAACCCTGAAGCGATTGCTGAGTTCCGTAATCGCAACATCATTGCGAACCCGAACTGTTCTACTATTCAGATGGTAGTAGCACTTAAACCGATTCACGATGAAGTGGGCCTTGAGCGTATTAACGTTTCAACTTACCAATCTGTGTCTGGTGCAGGTAAGCCGGGTATCGATGAGCTAGCAGGTCAAACGGCTAAGCTTCTTAACGGTATGCCAGCTGACAAGTCAGCGTTCTCACAGCAGATCGCGTTCAACTGTATTCCTCAAATCGATGAATTTACAGAGAACGGCTACACACGTGAAGAAATGAAGATGGTTTGGGAAACTCAAAAGATCTTTGCTGATTCATCAATCACGGTTAACCCGACTTGTGTTCGTGTTCCTGTGTTCTATGGTCACGCTGAATCTCTACACATTGAAACTCGCGCGCCAATCGGTGCTGAGCAAGTTATTCAGCTTCTAGAGAACACGGAAGGCGTTGAAGTTTTCCAAGCGCTAGACTTCCCAACTCAGGTTCGTGATGCAGGTGGTAAAGACCACGTAATGGTTGGTCGTATTCGTAACGACATTAGCCATCACAGCGGTGTGAACATGTGGGTTGTCGCTGATAACGTTCGTAAAGGCGCAGCAACAAACGCAGTTCAAATCGCGGAAGTTCTGATTCGCGATTACTTCTAAGCTTCACTGCTTTGATAAACAAGCCTCACTCTTTTAGTGGGGCTTTTTTAATCGACTGAAAATATTGTTAGTTAAATTGTGTGAAATTGCTGCGAATATTGTCGCTGCAACACATTTTTTGTTTTCATCTCTATAGCTTTACGTCGTTTATCCGATATATTTAACAGTTCATCAATTTATTCGAATTTAAGCACCTAGCTGAGCCTTTTATGTTTCAATTTTTCAAGCCGTGGTTAATGCCTTTTGCCATTCTCATGGCGACTCAGATTTCCGTTGTTCGTGCAGATTCCATTCGAGTTGTAGGGCCTAATGGCCAGATACAATCAGCGCCTACGTTTTCCGAACCTCTTCAAAGAGCACAATTGAATCGTGCTGGGCCTTCTCGTTTTTACGGCCCAACTTTGGGGTCGGAAACATTGTGGTCAATTGCCTCAAAGTTACGCCCTGATAATTCCGTTTCAGTTCAGCAAACCTTGTTGGCTATTTATCGTCTAAATCCACAAGCGTTTGAAAACCAGAATATCCACAGCTTGCTGCCTGCCAGTAATTTACGAGTGCCTTCTTTAGAGCAAGCACGTGCAAGTTCTACACAGCAAGCCGTTAACATCATGAATGCGCACCTTGCTAAGCTCGATGCTCCTGTGACTAAACCCACAGTGTCAAAGCCAAAACCAGCGCAAGCGTCAAGCCGCCCTGATGCAAGCTCAAACAATGTTGTTCCTGCAAAGCAAGTAAGCACAGCTGAAGCCGCTAAAAAGCCATTGTCTCCAACTCAATCATCTCCAGCTCAATCAGCTCCAACCCAAGAGATGAACAAGCTAGAGAAACAGCTAGAGCTTTCAGAAACTGAGCTATTGTCACTTGAAGAGAAAAACCATCAACTTCGTCTGATGTTGTCGAATGTTCAATTGGAAGTGGATGAGCTAAAAACAGAACTTAGTGATGAAGACCGCATTCGTAGCGAAGTGGAAAAGCTGCTTGATGAAGAGCGTAGAAAGAACGCTGAGATTGCAAAAATGGCTCCAAGTGCCATGGATCAATTGTTATCAAATGGTTGGTTAGTTACTGCTCTTGCGGTTATTCCAGGTCTGCTACTTGGTCTTATCATAGTGATCTTGTTGGGGCGCCGTTCTAAAAATGATGATCAGCCGACACAAGACCAACCAATTCAATCAGATGTAAGTAGCGTCGCGCCTATCGCTTTAGGCGATGAGATGGACGACTTTGATAATGAATTGTCTTTAGACGATGAACAATTTGGCAATGAAGATGATGCTGATAAGTTATTTGATGACCAAGCATCGCCTGAAGAAGATGTATTTGCAGGTTTAGATGATTCTGATCTCGATTTTAATCTCGATGATGACGATGACGACCCATTTGCGAGTATTGGCGAAAATGGTGACTTAGACACTAACTTCGATGATCTGGAGTTAGACAGCAGCAACGGCATTAGTGTCAATGGCGATGACAAGGCGCTTGGTCTTGAAGAGATGGAGCGCGCACTTGATAAAACATCAGAAAGCGAACTCGGTTCTGATGAGGCCGACTTTGATCTTTCAGATGATAACTCAATGTCGAATGAAGATATTGAATCGCTACTATCACAGGATTCTGAGACTGAAGACCTAGGCTCTAACGAACTAGACCAATCTCTATTAGACGATCTATTTGCGCTTGATGATGAAGATGATGATAGCTTCGATATTGATGCTTTAATCTCAGAAGAGCAAAGTGATTCGATTTCTAATACCGACACATCAGCAACCGATGATTTTGACATTGATGCGCTTATCTCTGAGCAACAGAGCGATACTGCACCTGCGGGTGTGAGCAACGATGAATTTGATATCGATTCGTTGATCTCAGAGCAGCAGACGTCACAACCTTCGGCTCCTAGTGTAGAAGATGATATTGATGACATCTTCGCTCAGGTTGCGGCTCAGAACGATCAAGTCAATGAGCCAATGAATCTCGATAATGATGACGAGGTTGCTGAGAATCTAAACAGCGCTTTGGCGTCTGATGATGATATCGATAACATCCTTTCTCAGTTTGATCTGCCAACCGAAAGTGAAGAAACTCAAGGCAGTGTCGACCTGCTCGATGAGCAATTGACAGGGGATGATGTTGATCTCAGTAATTCAACAGATCTCCTAGATGATATGTTGGAAGATGAATCGGATGATGAGTCTGAGAGTGATCCTCTAGGTTTTGACTCATTATCTGAACTCGAAGAACTCTCAGGCTTGTCGACCGATGATGAGCTAGATATTTCGGAAGACAGTACTGAAACCTTGGATGAGTTGATTGATGATTCTGATGATGACTTTGAACTCGATGCCGAGAGCACAGACTTACTAGATGATTTTCTAGACGATGACGCCAATGATGCTCAACTTACCGTCGAAGGTGACGAGACGTTAGATGAACTGCTAGGTAATGATCTATCAGTCGGTGAAACCGATGAACAAGATTCAGAATCTTTAGACCCATTTGATGATCTACTGACAAGTGGCATTGAAGACGAGCTTGAACCTGAAGAGAAGGCGTTTGATAAAGAGTTAGACGAAGCCTTTGGTTTTGACAACGGCAGCGATGAGTCTGAAAAGGATTCAGACGTCGAGCTTACTCCGTTAACCTCAGAAACACCTGAAGTTGAGTCTGAGCAAGCATCGGACATTAATGCAACACCACAAGCTGAAGTCGTTAGTGATGGATCGTTAGATTCGGAAATGATTCAAGACAGTGCTGACGTTAAGCCAGAAAATGATGAAGCCTTTAATCGTGATGACTTTATCGATGATTTGTTCGGTGTCGCGCCGGCAACAGATGCTTTACTTGATGACTCGCTAGAAACAACAGACGAAGCATTGATTGATGAGTTAATGACTTCTGATGACAATGATTTATTGCCAGCGACAGAAGAGCCTGTTGAGTCATTAATTGAAAATACGGTTGAACCAGAGCAAGCATCTCTTTCAGACAGCAATGAAGTGTCAGCGGAAGAAATAGTATCCGCTGAAGAAACCGCATCATCGATTGAAGATGATGAACTGGATATCGACTCACTGCTCTCTGAGAATTCTGATTTTGACAAACCAGTTTTTGAAGAGCGAGTTCAAGAAGAAACTGTACAACAAGAAGCAGAACCAGAGCCGAAAGAAGCCGACGCCCAAAAACAGCGTGAAGACATCGCTGCTAGTTATGAAGAGCAAGTATCGCCATCGTCTTTAAATGATATCTCTGAAGATGATGAAGAGACGGTTGAAGACTGGTTAGCCGAAGCTATAGACGATGTAGAGTCGCCTGCGAATGTTGCCTCTGATTTTGACTTTGAACCGAAAATCCAAGGTAGCGATCAGTTTGAAGATGTCGTTGAATCCTTGCCAGAGCCAGAGCCAGAGCCAGAGCCAGAGCCAGAGCCAGAGCCAGAGCCAGAGCCCGTTCGTGCTGCACATATGCCAGAGATCGTTCCAAATGAATTCGGTGTGCCAGAAGACGATGATTGGCTGATTGAAGATGATACGGCTCAACAAGAAACATTGGCACAAGTTGATGAAGTAGCGGAAGAGCCTGTGGTTCCTGCTGTTGAACCTCAGTTAGACCATGAACCGCAAGTTGAAGCTGCACAACAAGTTGAAACCGAGCTTCAAGTAGAAGCAACGGAACAAGCTGAAGCGGTAGATCAAGAAGGCGAAGATGAGTTCTCGATTGATGATTTTGATCTTCCAGAGTTTAATGAAGAAGACGCATTGGCAGAAGCTGATGTTGAAGTAATACCAGAACCAGTTGCTCCTACTGTTGATTCTCAACTAGACGCTGAACCTCAGTTAGACCATGAACCGCAAGCAGAATCGGCACCGCAAGTTGAAGCTACGGGACAAGCTGAAGTTCTAGGACAAGAAGGCGAAGATGAGTTCTCGTTTGATGATTTAGAGCTTCCAGAGTTTGGTGAAGAAGATGCCTTGGCAGAAGCGGATGCTGAAGTAACAACGGAGTCAGACGTCCCTGTTGTTGATGCTCAATTAGACCCAGAATCAGAATCAACACCTGAGCTGCAAGCCGAAGTAGAGCCTCAAGCTGAAACGGCTCCTAAAGTTGAAGAAACGAAACAAGCAGAAATTCTAGGGCAAGAAGGCGAAGATGAGTTCTCGTTTGATGATTTAGAGCTTCCAGAGTTTGGCGAAGAAGATGCGTTGGCGGAAGTGGTTAGCGAACCGGATGAAGCGCAGTTAGAGCAAGATCTTGCTCCAGAGTCCGAAAAGTTTGAGTTCGATGACCTTGACCTGCCTGAATACGATGAAGAGAGCGCAAAAGCGGATTCAGTCTTAGATGACATCGAACAAAGCAGTGCTGAGCCTGTAGCAGAAGAGCAAGGCGTAGAGCTCGATGAGTTTGATTTGCCGGAATACGGTGAAGACGAAGCTATCTCTGATGCGTTTGCTGAGAAACCAACGCCACTGACTTCTTTCAGCCCACAGGGTGAAGAGCAAGATGCGCTGCATGATTTATTTTCAAACTCGCAGAGTTTTAGTCATGGTGATGACTTCTCGGATACAGAAGATTTCTCAGACGCAGAAGGCTTCCCAGGTGCAGAAGAGCCTGATTTGGCTAGTTTTACACAACCTGATGAATCACTCGATTCTCCGTCAGAATTAAGCCCAGTACCTTCTGAGTTAAGCTCAGTGCCTACAATAGTTCAAGACGATCTGTTAGAAGGTTTTGAGGATTTTGATGAGACAGCATTAGCTGAATTACTTTCTGAAGATGTTCAAGACTCTGTCGACAGCATGTTCGACAAGCCACTGGATGCTACATCGATTGATAGTGCAGGGCTCGATATTGACGCCATGCTTGAAGTTGGCGGCGAAGACTGGAAAGGCTTCAACCTAGCTCCTGAGCAGCAATCGAGCATGCATAATGATGTGCCTGATGATCAACAGGAGATTTGGGCGTCGGCAGATCAACAAGCTGAACCAAAAATCAAACAAGAGAATTGGGCTCAACAAGACAACCTAACCGAGTCAGACAAATGTCGTGATAAGCAATACATGACGATTGATGAGCTGATGGCTCAAGTTGAGCAAGAAGGCGAAGACGCGATTAATCCAGATGACGAAGAGTTGAAGCTAGATGTTGGCCTAAATGAATTCCCAGACGTTATCGGTGACATTGGTAATTACGATGTCGACAGCAATGCAGAAGCCGCTGGTAAGCTCGATTTGGCTAAAATCTACATCGAGATGAGTGACTCACAAGGTGCAATTAAGCTTCTAGAAGAGGCTATCGTTGACGGCAGTGATGATATTCGTCGAGAGGCAAAGAATCTTATCGATACGTTAAACGGTCGATAAATTCAAAAAATTATAAAGGGTAGCGTTGGCTACCCTTTATTTTAGGGCGATACAGTTAGCGTCTATTTTATTTAGCTTGCTAAAACCACCGTCTAGGCGGTAGTGATTGTTTATTGAAGTTTTAGCCCCATCCTATTTGGGCTAGCACTCATTTCCGTATATACTTCTCGCCCATTTTCAAAGAGAACAAGAACATGAAAATTGCTTTAGGTATTGAATATAACGGTACCCACTACTTTGGTTGGCAGCGCCAACGAGACGTGAAAAGTGTCCAAGAAGAATTGGAAAAGGCTCTTTCAGTTGTCGCGAATCACCCTGTAGAAGTTATGTGTGCTGGTCGCACAGATGCCGGTGTTCACGGTACGGGACAAGTCGTTCACTTTGAAACTAATGTCGATCGTAAAATGGTTGCATGGACAATGGGCGCAAATGCCAACATGCCAAAAGATATTGCCGTTCGTTGGGCAACAGAAGTGAATGAGGATTTCCATGCTCGTTTTTCTGCAACAGCACGCCGTTATCGCTACATTATCTTTAACCATGCTCTACGTCCTGGCATTTTGAATTCAGGTGTGAGCCATTATCATGGTCACCTTGATGAGAAAAAGATGCATGAAGCGGGTCAGTACTTACTTGGTGAGAATGACTTTACTTCGTTCAGGGCAACACATTGTCAATCTCGTAGCCCATGGAGAAACATGATTCACTTAAATGTGACTCGTCATGGGCATTACATAGTGATCGATATTAAAGCGAATGCGTTTGTTCACCATATGGTGAGGAATATTACTGGTAGCCTAATTGCGGTAGGTAAAGGTGATCAAAAACCAGAGTGGATTCAGTGGCTTTTAGAGGCTAAAGATCGAAAAGTGGCAGGCGCGACAGCGAAAGCGGAAGGCTTATACTTAGTAGATGTTGATTATCCTGAACATTTTGGACTACCAAGAGAGCCTATTGGCCCTCTATTTTTGCCGGATAATTTGAACTAAATGTGAGACTTAGGTTCAAAAAAACATTACGGTTTCGTGCGTAAAATAGTCACGGAAAATAGGTACAACCAGTTTTTTATCTACAGTCGCTGTTTTATGTGCTTTAATTCCCGGCATAATTCCCAAATTTATTTCTTTCGCAATCAAGCGGAGGAATCGAAACAAAAAGGTCTTCCATGAGTTGGCTTGAAAAGATTTTAGAAAAAAGCAACATCGTAACATCTCGTAAAGCGTCGATCCCTGAGGGTGTTTGGACTAAATGTACTTCTTGTGAGCAGGTTCTTTACCATGCTGAACTAGAGCGTAACCTAGAAGTATGTCCAAAATGTGACCATCACATGCGTATGAAAGCACGTCGCCGTCTGGATACATTCCTAGACAAAGGTGAGCGTGTTGAACTAGGTACTGATCTTGAGCCACAAGACAAGCTGAAGTTTAAAGACTCTAAGCGTTACAAAGAACGTATCTCTGTTGCTCAAAAGAACAGTGGTGAAACAGACGCATTAGTTGCAATGAAAGGCGAACTGCTTGGTTTACCTATCGTTGCGTGTGCGTTTGAGTTCTCATTTATGGGCGGCTCAATGGGTTCTGTTGTTGGTGCTCGTTTTGTGAAAGCGGTAGATGCAGCTATTGAGAACAACTGTGGTTTAGTTTGTTTCTCTGCAAGTGGTGGTGCTCGTATGCAAGAGGCATTGATGTCTCTTATGCAAATGGCAAAAACCAGTGCTGCTCTAGAGCGTCTATCTGCGAAAGGCCTACCGTTTGTTTCAGTAATGACTGATCCAACAATGGGTGGCGTTTCTGCAAGTTTAGCAATGCTTGGCGATATCAATATCGGTGAACCAAAAGCGCTTATCGGTTTTGCTGGACGTCGTGTAATCGAGCAAACTGTACGTGAAGACCTTCCTGAAGGTTTCCAACGCAGTGAGTTCCTACTAGACCACGGTGCTATCGACATGATCGTTGACCGTCGTGAGATGCGTCAGCGTGTTGCAAGCCTTGTTGCTAAAATGACCAATCAGCCTTCACCATTAGTAGTTTCTGTGAACGATTCACCGAATGAAGCTGCTTATGAAGTACCAGAAGCGCCAGAAAAAGGGTAAAGTACCTTCTAACAAACCTACTTAATTATGGTTATGAGTTAGATGAGTCAACAACCTATTCCTCAAGCCACATCCTCTTTGGAGATGTGGCTTGATTATTTATCAAACATCCACACAAGCGCTATTGATCTTGGTTTAGACCGAGTTCAAGCTGTCGCCTCTAAGGCAAACCTCACCAAACCTGCTCAACATGTTATTACTGTTGCTGGAACCAACGGCAAGGGCTCAACATGTGCACTCATGGAAGCTATTCTATTGGATGCTGGTTACTCTGTTGGTGTCTACAGCTCCCCTCACTTAATTCGCTATAACGAACGTGTTCGTATCAATGGCAAAGATCTGTCTGATCAAAAAATGGTTCAGTCTTTCGATTTTATTGAGAAAGAGCGTGGTGAAATCAGCCTTAGCTTTTTTGAATATGGCACTTTAGCAGCGTTACGTGCTTTTCAAACCGAAGCGGTTGATGTTGTATTGTTAGAAGTGGGTCTAGGCGGACGTTTAGACGCGACCAATATCGTTGAACATGACGTTTCTGTGATTACTAGTTTGGCTGTCGACCATGTTGACTGGCTAGGTGATGACATTAATGTGATCGGTTTTGAGAAAGCGGGCATTTATCGTAGCGGTAAACCAGCTATCTGTGGTCAACCCAAGCCACCAGCTACGGTTGCGGCACACGCTGATGATATTAACGCTGAGTTCTACCAAGTAGGGATTCAATACACCTATGATGTAGATGGTGATACTTGGAACTGGCGCAGTGGCGCATTCCAGTTAGAATCGCTACCTATCCCAAGCTTACCGCTGCCGAACGCAGCCACCGCACTGATGGCATTAGGTACTTCAGAACTAAGCATTAGTGATGTGAACGTTGTTAACGGCATGAAGAATGCGCAGCTTCCTGGGCGTATGCAGCAAATTAGCGAACAACCGGTGATTGTGCTTGATGTAGCACACAACCCGCATTCTGCTGAGTACTTTGCGCAGCAAGTCGCGAAGAAGTATGCAGGCAAAAATTTACACGTTGTAGTCGCCATGCTTCATGACAAAGATATTCCCGCGACATTGGAAGTATTAGCTCCAATAACAACACATTGGTACCCAGCTTCGCTGAAAGGCCCACGAGCCGCAACAGCCGCTGAATTGTGTCAAAGCTTACCTGAAGGTGTAGAGCAGTATTCAAACCCTGTTGTAGCGTTTGAAGCGGCTTCAGCTTCTGTTATAGATGACGATGTTGTGTTGGTTGTCGGTTCTTTCCATACCGTCGGTGAAGTGTTGGAGCATTGGCAGAAAAAAGGAAACTAAATGGCAAGTAAATTCCAAAGCCGATTAGTCGGCACCATCATTTTAGTGGCCATTGGCGTGATTGTATTGCCCGATGTGCTGGATGGTAAGAAGCTCCACTATAAAGAAGAGTTTGCAAGCATTCCGATTAAGCCTGAGCTTGATAGTAATGTTGAAGTGTTTGAAGTGCTCGATCCTGTTGAAGATCAGATTGCACTGCCGGACTCTCCGGTTGAGCAAGTGGTTGAAAGTGGTCGTACTGATAATTCAAATACGCAAACTGCGTCGGCTTCCAGTAACAAAGAAGCGGATAAAGTGGCGGTGGTGGTTAAGCCGGTATCTGAAAAAAATGAATACCAAGACAGTGCTTGGATTATTCAATTGATGGCTTTGAAGAATGCAGACAACGCAAAAAACGTTGTTAAGGATTTACAGAAGCGTGGTTATCAGGCTCATACCAAGCAAGAAAAAACATTTACGCGAGTAATTATTGGCCCGGATGTTTCTAAATCCAAACTTGAGCGACAAATTAAGGAATTAGAAAAAATTACGGGTTCAAAAGGCCAATTGCTCAAATTTAAACCGTTAAATCCATAAGAAAACGTTTGCGTCAGCATTTTTTCTGTTAAAATGCGCGCCAACTTAAGATGAAGAATTCATGAATTGGTTAGATTTTGTCATTTTAGGCGTGATCGGCTTCTCTGCCGTGATCAGTTTAGTTCGCGGTTTCGCTAAAGAAGCGTTGTCACTTGTTATTTGGTTTGGAGCATTTTTTATTGCTAGCCAGTACTACGCTAAATTAGCAATGTACTTCACCAATATTGAAGATGAGATGTTTCGAAACGGAACTGCGATAGCAGCATTGTTTGTTGCAACGTTAGTTGTTGGTGCCTTAGTTAACTATGTCATCGGGCAGCTAGTTCAGAAAACAGGCCTGTCGGGTACAGACAGAATCCTCGGTGTCGTCTTTGGTGGCTTACGTGGTGTTTTGATTGTTTCTGCAGTGTTGTTTTTCATGGATGCGTTTACTGCATTCCCAAGTTCTGAGTGGTGGAAGAATTCGCAATTGGTTCCGGAGTTTAGCCGAATCATTGCGCCGTTCTTCGAGCATTTACAAGCAACATCTAGTTTCTTATCTGGCGCGCTTTAGCGCCAGTTAATGTCGAAAATCGAGGATTAGGACATGTGTGGTATTGTTGGAATCGTGGGTTCAACACCTGTAAACCAGTCTATTTATGACGCTTTAACGGTATTGCAGCATCGTGGCCAAGATGCCGCTGGTATTTGTACCATAGAAAGCAATCGTTTCCGTCTGCGTAAGGCGAACGGTTTAGTTAAAGATGTTTTTGAAGCAAAACACATGCAACGCCTCCAAGGCAACGTGGGTATTGGTCATGTTCGTTATCCTACAGCGGGAAGTTCGAGTGCTTCTGAAGCTCAACCTTTCTACGTAAACTCTCCATTTGGCATCACGCTGGCGCACAACGGTAACTTAACGAATGCAAGTGAAGTTCGTGAGAAGTTGTTCGAAAAAGACCGCCGTCATGTCAACACAACCTCTGACTCTGAAGTTCTACTAAACGTATTGGCTCATGAAATCGATACCGTAAAAGGTAACGTGACTTCAGATGACGTTTTCCGCGCAGTTGCAAACGTGCACCGCACTATTCGTGGTGCTTACGCAGTAACAGCGATGATCATCGGCCACGGCATGATCGCATTCCGTGACCCACATGGTATTCGTCCACTGTGTCTTGGTAAACGTGAAATTAACGGTAAAACAGAGTACATGGTTGCGTCTGAGTCAGTAGCGTTAGACGCTGTTGGTTTTGATTTCATGCGCGATGTTGCTCCTGGTGAAGCTATCTATGCAACATTCGATGGTGAGCTTTTCACTAAACAATGCGCAGACAACCCACAACTAAACCCATGTATTTTTGAGTTTGTTTATTTTGCTCGTCCTGATTCATTCATCGATAAAATTTCGGTTTACAGCGCACGGGTTGAGATGGGTGAGATGTTAGGTAAGCGTATTAAAGAAGAGTACGCAGACCTAGACATTGACGTGGTTATTCCAATTCCTGAAACATCAAATGATATTGCTCTACGAATTGCTCAAGCGATTGATAAGCCATATCGTCAAGGTTTCGTGAAAAACCGTTACGTTGGCCGCACGTTTATCATGCCTGGTCAGCAACAACGTAAGAAGTCGGTTCGCCGTAAACTCAACGCGATTCGTTCTGAGTTTAAAGGTAAGAACGTTCTACTGGTTGATGACTCGATTGTTCGTGGTACAACATCAGAGCAGATCATTGAGATGGCTCGTGATTCTGGTGCAAACAAAGTCTTCATGGTTTCTGCCGCTCCGGAGGTTCGCTTCCCGAACGTTTACGGCATTGATATGCCGAGCGCGACTGAGTTAATTGCTCATGGTCGTGATAACGAAACGATTTGTAAGCAGATTGGTGCAGATGCTTTGATTTTCCAAACGTTACCAGACTTAATCTCTGCAGTAGGTATGGGTAACCAAGACATCTCTCGTTTTGATACATCCGTATTCAACGGTGAGTATGTAACGGGCGATATCGACCAAGCGTACCTAGATTTCCTAGATTCTTTACGTAATGACGATTCAAAGGTTGAGCGTGAGATCCAACAAGATCTCGCGAACCTAGAGTTACATAACGAAGGCGCTTAGCGTACTCATAAACATGAGTAATAAAAAACCAGAGCATCGACTCTGGTTTTTTTGTTTGCGGGGAAGGGGATTGAATCTTAGTGAATGTGGTATGCGATCACAAAATCGATAAACAATCTAACCTTCTCTGGCAGGTGGTCTTTGTGGTTGTAAAGCATGTAAATATCACGAGGGTTAGCGCTCCAGTCCTCTAAGACTTGCACTAAGCTGCCATCTTCAATGTATTCGCGGATCATAACGTCGGGCATTAGGGTGATACCGAGGCCTTCTGAACATGCTTGTCTCACGACATTGAGCGCATTCGCGTTGAAACGGCCTTTCTCGCTATTCACCACAGTCTCTTCATTCGAATTACTCAGCTGCCATTTAATCAGCGGATAGCCTTTAAGTAGCGAATGATTCGCGAGCTCTTCTGCATGACTTGGTGCCGGGTTCTTCGCTAGGTAGTCAGGACTTGCGATAAGAATATCTTTTACTTCACTGATTTTTCGAGCGATTAGGCTTGAATCACGTTGTGGACCTACTCTGAAAATCACGTCCCACTCGGTTGGATCAAGCTGATCGGCTTGGTTGTTCATCATCAGCTCAATATTAATATCAGGATATTGAGTCATGAATTCACTGAACATCGGCATCATCATGCGCTTGGTCAGGTTTGAGGGTGCCGTAATGCGAATCTTACCGGAAGCTCCTTTACAAACGTCAGTCAGTTCTTCTGCAGTAGAAGATAGACGTTGCAGTAACGGAGAGCATTCGTTGAAGAAACGTTCGCCTGCCTCTGTTAAAGAGAGTTTACGCGCGTGTCTATTGAGAAGTCTTAGGTTTAGTGAATCTTCTAAGGCTTGGATGCGTCGTGTAATGGTCGCAACCGGAATCATAGTCTTGCGTGATGTTGCGGTGTAGCTCCCATTTTCAACGACAAGTCGAAAGAGGTTTAAATCATCTAATTTCATAAATCCAGACACATTTGTTTACAATCTCATCTAATTTATACGTAATAGTGAGATCAATGTTTGCGTTACGTCAATTCGTTGCACTATTTACCAGTATTCCAACCCTTGTCACGAATTTCCAGTAAAGAGTACGTATTTGTGTATTTAGCAATTTGTTACTAAGTTTTATATTAGTTCTTGGAACAGATAACAATAATAATTCGACTTAGTTTTGTGAGGTTAGAGATTATGTACAAAACTCACAGTCAGCCAGTTATGACCTCGGCTCAGGAAGTTCTCAATCAAAAATGCGTTATGTTGGTTGATGATGATCCTATTTTTCGCCGGATAACCAGCGCGTATTTAGACAAGATTGGTTATAAAGTGGTTGAGGCTGAAAATGGGCTGGACGCTCTGCAAAAGCTTAGAGACTCAGCGCCAGATTTAATTGTGTGTGACTTATCAATGCCTATTCTGGATGGCATTGAGCTTGTAGAAGAGCTCAGTTTAGAGTATCCGTCACTGCCTATGATCGTTGTGTCTGGCACCGATGATATGTCTGATGTGGCGAAAGCATTACGATTTGGTATCAAAGACTTTTTAGTCAAACCTCTGGAGGATCACGGTCATTTAGGCAGTGCGATTGCGAATACATTAACAGATTCGTTCGATAACATTTCAGACCAACGAGATTTTTCAAGCCAATGGTTTTGCGTTGATGACGGGGGAGAGATCCCTGAAGACCAAGAGCTGCATTGGCACCTAAATCACTTGCAAGATAACCCTAGTGCGGCAAGAGACTTATTGCACGCGCTGCTTCCTGACAAAGACACACGACAAGGCTCATGGCGTTGCAGTTACCGCCTACTACAATCAACAGAGATGATGCCACTTGTGTTCGACTATGCGTGGATGATGAACGGGCAGTTTGCTTTCTACCTTGTCGATTCGTCATCTTCTGATAACGGCGGCTCAGCGGCCACATTGTTGGTGAGAGCGTTATTCCACGATTACATCAGAAATAGAAAAGATTTTAACGTTGATCTCAAAGATATCGCGGAGATTTTGGAGAAGGGGATTCGTTGCTCTAAATGTTCAACCCCGGTTAATGCTTTGTTTGGTGTTGCTGACCTTGCTGTGGGAACTATCTCTATTTTACCTGCGGGTTTAGATGGACAATGGTCGAATGGCGAATTGAATCAACATATTGCGGCGGGCGAGCGCTTGGGTGAGAACTGTAAGAAGAACTTCATTACACGGGATCTTCCGATTGAACAGGGCTGCCAGCTATCATTGAGCCTACTTGGATCGGCCAGTTTTAGTTTAGACATACACCAAGGGTCTACCGATTAACCCTATATTTCCTCGGTTTTTGTGAATAATTGATTAAGGTATAGTTGCACAAATGGTGTGGCTATGCCTTTTTTGTTAAATGTCGATTTAGCAAAGCGGGTTTGGTTCGCCAGATACTTACCTTTACTAACAAAAACAAGAAGCAATCATGGCAGATAACAAAGACTTTCAAGACCCGTTTAATGTATTCTACTTTTTAGGATTTTTAGCCGCATTTTTAGTGATTCCATTATTACCAGCAACACTTACGTTGATCCGTGTATTCAATGGTTACGCAACATTCTAGTTAAGTTATCGTCGCCGATTGGTGATAGCTAACTCAAGGAGGCCACAATTAGCGTTCGAGTTTTAAGCCTCAATATTGCTGGTGGCCTTTGCATATTTCTCGCAGTTTTAGGGATAGCTTTACCCGTACTGCCAACCACGCCTTTCCTCCTTCTTGCCAGTGCATGTTTCATGCGAAGCAACCCCAAAGTTCACAAATGGATGCATGAGCATAAAACGCTGGGTCCCTTGTTGAACAATTGGTATCAACATGGTGCCGTTACCAAGCAAGTAAAAACGCGTGGCGTGTTTTTTATCTTGTTAAGTTTTGCGTTATCGATCTACTTTGCCCCGATCATTTGGGTCAAGGCTTTCCTAATTTGTGTACTTGTTATTCTTCTCACATGGTTTATGCGACTTCCAACCCATGAGTTGGTTGCTGACAGCAAAGAAAATCACTACCATTAAGCCAGTGTGCCTGCTTGTATAGCGGGCGTTTATTATTTCAGCAATTTGAGTTATGACTCTCGTTGCAATGAATACCAATCGTACCTTTCCTTAATTCCGAGCGTTGATGTTTGATTCGTTAACGAGAGTTTGGAAAGCGGCCTAATGAAGTGCATAAGATTATGAACACAGAAAAAATCTCTCTGATCAAAGCAAGCATCAAAAGCATTCCTGATTACCCTAAAGCGGGTATTTTGTTCCGTGACGTAACAAGCTTGATGGAAGATCCTGCCGCTTACAAAGCGACAATCGATCTGTTGGTGGACACATACAAGGGCATGGGCTTTACTAAGATCGTTGGTACTGAAGCTCGTGGTTTCTTATTTGGTGCGCCTTTGGCACTAGAGCTAGGTGTTGGCTTCATTCCTGTTCGTAAACCGGGCAAGTTGCCTCGTCAAACTGTGGCACAATCTTATGAGCTTGAGTACGGCACTGATACGCTAGAAATCCATACCGATGCTATCGTTGAAGGCGATAAAGTGCTGATGGTTGATGACTTGCTAGCAACAGGCGGTACGATTGAAGCGACAACAAAGCTGATTCGTCAGCTTGGTGGTGTGGTAGAACACGCTGCATTTGTTATTAACCTTCCAGAAATCGGTGGTGACAAGCGCTTACAAGGCTTAGGTCTAGAAGTGTTTAGCATCTGCGAATTCGACGGTCACTAATCCTTTTCGGAATTATTCATGAGCTATCTTGCGTTAGCGCGAAAATGGCGACCAACCAAATTCAAAGAAGTGGTTGGTCAAGCCCATGTTTTAACAGCATTAGAGAATGCCCTTAGCCAAAATAGGTTGCATCACGCTTACCTATTCAGCGGTACACGAGGTGTCGGTAAAACGACCATCGGCCGTTTGTTTGCGAAGGGACTCAACTGTGAAACAGGCATTACTTCAACCCCTTGTGGTGAGTGTGCAACCTGCAAAGAGATCGATGAAGGTCGTTTTGTTGACCTGCTCGAGATCGATGCTGCCTCACGTACTAAGGTAGAAGATACCCGCGAGCTTCTGGACAATGTTCAGTACAAGCCTGCACGTGGTCGCTTCAAGGTTTACCTAATCGATGAAGTACACATGCTGTCTAGGCACAGTTTTAACGCGCTTCTAAAGACCTTAGAAGAGCCGCCTGAGTATGTGAAGTTCTTGCTCGCAACAACGGATCCGCAAAAGCTTCCTGTGACGATATTGTCGCGTTGTCTGCAATTCCACCTTAAGCCGATTAGCGTTGATAATATCCACGAGCAACTCGATCATATTCTTGAACAAGAAAATGTGACGTCTGAATCTCGTGCGCTTGGAATGATTGCTCATGCCGCTGATGGCAGTATGCGTGACGCTCTTAGCCTAACAGACCAAGCTATCGCATTAGGTAATGGCAATGTAGTGACAGACACTGTTGCTCACATGCTTGGAACGCTGGATACAGACCAGGCGATTCATCTACTTGAAGCGATTAGCAGTAAACAACCACAATTAGCGATGGCTTGCATTCAAGCTCTTGCTGAAAATGGCGTTGAGTGGGATGGATTGCTGAGTCAACTTGCGACTCAATTACACCGTTTGGCGATGTATCAAGCTCTGCCGTCGACTTTAGACAAGGCTCAGCCTGATGCTGAAAGGCTAGAACTGCTGAGCAAAGCGTTAAGCCCTCAAGACATCCAACTCTACTACCAGATAGTGTTGAAAGGGCGTCAAGACTTGCCATTATCGCCAACCGCTCGTGTTGGTATTGAGATGGTGGTTCTGCGTATGTTGGCATTCAGACCTGCTGAGCAAACTGTTGCTACGGCTATCTCGACTGAGTCGACTAGCCCAGCGCCTGCTCCTGCAGCTCAGAACCAGGTTCAGAATGTTGCTCAGCCAGTGAGTCAAGCTGCGCCAATGGCCGCTCCGAGACCGTCAGCTCAGGCTCTAGCGGTTTCACAGCCTCAAGTGCCTCAGCAAGCTCCTGTTCAGCAGCAGCCTGTGCAGAAGCCGCCGCCGCAGAATCAGAACCAATATTCAGATTCGCAAGGTTACGCTGATCATTCAGGCAACCAAGGTTATCCAGAACAGGATTACCCGCACAGTCAGTATGACGCGCCACCTGCTTATGATGAGCGTCCAAGCTACGGCACAGAGCAGCCGATGAGTCCCATGACTCAGCAAGCTAATTATCAGAATCAAGAGCAGCCAAATGTTGCTCCCGTTGCACCTTCTGTTCCACCTGTTCCTTCTGCTTCGCAAGAGCAACCAGCGCGTGCAACTTCGCCTGTGAGTGGTTTACGTCACCAATTGCGTTCTCAACGTAGAGGTGGTGCAGCAACAGAAAACAAAGGTTCGGCGCCAAAAAAGGCTAAAGCGACACCAGCTAAAACTTCAGTTCTTGACCGAGTTGCTCAGCAACACGGTGGTTCTGAGCGGGTGTCGCCAGCTTCTTTAACCGCCTCTTCGACAGAAAATGTGACCAACGATAATGAACCTTATCGCTGGAAACCGTCTAAACCTGTAGTGAAAGAGGTGAGCAAAGAGCTTACACCTACTCAGATCAAGCGTGCGTTAGAGCATATTAAGACACCAGAAATGGTCGATAAATTGCTTCAAGAGTCGATTGTTCAAGATGAATGGTCCGCCACGATTCAAAAGCTAGAGACAGCCAAGCTTGTTGAACAGTTAGCATTGAACTCAGTATTTACTAAGATTGACACATCAATCACCTTAACGTTAAGAGCGAGCCAGGCTCACTTGAATACGGACCGTGCACAGAGTGAGCTATTACAGTCTCTCAATACTGTGCTTGGAGAAGAGTGTCATTTGAGTGTTGAAATTGGTGATGGTGGAGAAACACCGCTAGAACTGCGAGAAAGATTGTATCAAAGCAAGTTGAAAGACGCGTTTACCAGTTTGGAAAACGATGCCAACGTACAGTTTATCGAAAGACGTTTTGCTGCCGAGTTGGATAGAGACAGCGTTCGTCCAATATAGTGTTCCTCCAATATCGATATGCCTTTCATTTAGTGATGGACATATCATCCTTGGAAAGCAAATCAGAGAACTGAACTCGTGGGGTTGAATCACAGTGTTTTAACCCCCATTTAAGCCCTTAGTAGCTTAAATGATTTTAATAAACCAATTAGACCAGAGAGTAATAACATGTTTGGTAAAGGCGGTATGGGCAACATGATGAAGCAAGCCCAGCAAATGCAAGAACGCATGCAAAAGCTTCAAGAAGAAATCGCAAATATGGAAGTTACAGGTGAGTCAGGTGCTGGCCTTGTAAAAATTACGATTACTGGTAGTCACAGTGTTCGTCGCGTTGATATCGATGAAAGCCTAATGGAAGACGATAAAGAGATGCTTGAAGATCTTATCGCAGCCGCTTTCAACGATGCAGCTCGTCGTGTTGAAGAGACTCAAAAAGAGAAAATGGCTGGCGTAACTGGTGGGATGCAACTTCCACCAGGTATGAAAATGCCTTTCTAAGCGACTTATTTATAAGAGACTTGTCTCGATCAACGGCCTATTTTGAATAGGCCGTTACTTTAAAAGTTAGAACGGTTAAATATGCGTACCAGTCATATGCTGGAGCATTTGATGGAGGCCTTACGTTGTCTACCTGGGGTTGGCCCCAAGTCGGCGCAGCGTATGGCCTTTCATTTGTTACAGCGCGATAGAAAAGGCGGCCTACAGTTGGCTGAAGCTCTTAGTCAAGCAATGACCGAAATTGGTCATTGTAATGAGTGCCGTACTTTTACTGAAGAAGATACTTGCCACATTTGTACCAATCCTAAACGTCAGGAAAATGGTCAAATTTGTGTAGTAGAGAGCCCTGCAGACATTGCAGCCATTGAAGCAACTGGCCAATATTCAGGTCGTTACTTTGTGCTTATGGGGCATCTTTCACCACTTGATGGTATCGGTCCAAGTGATATCGGTCTCGATGTTTTGGATTACCGTTTACGTCGTGGTGATATCACTGAAGTAATTCTAGCGACTAACCCGACAGTAGAAGGGGAAGCAACAGCGCATTACATTGCTGAGCTATGTAATGCCCATGAAGTGAACGCTAGCCGTATCGCCCATGGTGTTCCCGTCGGTGGTGAGCTAGAGCTGGTGGATGGCACCACGCTTTCGCACTCCTTACTCGGTCGTCATAAGATCTAAAAAAGCCGCTTGGTGAATCATCACTAAGCGGCTTTTTCTTTTTTGTTTTAAAGCTCTATTCTGAAATGCGTCTACTCTAAAACCTTTTCAAACGATTAATCAGAGCCACGCACAGCTTTGTAAATCGCAGCGCCAATCACGGCACCAATAATCGGTGCAATCCAGAATAGCCATAATTGTGAAACAGCCCAGTCCCCAACAAATACGCCTACACCAGTACTTCGAGCAGGGTTCACAGAGGTGTTAGTGACAGGGATACTGATAAGGTGAATCAAGGTTAAACAAAGACCAATCGCGATAGGTGCAAATCCAGCCGGTGCTTTCGAATCGGTTGCCCCCATGATCACGAATAGGAACACCATAGTCATGACCACTTCACACACGAGTGCTGCTGTTAGCGAATAGCCACCCGGTGAGTGTTCACCGTAACCATTCGAAGCAAATCCTGATGAGACAACGTCAAAACCTGCTTGACCAGAAGCAATCACAAATAGCACGCCGCCCGCGATAATACCGCCAATCACTTGGGCAATAATATAAGGCGCAACATCCTTGCCATCAAAGCGACCACCACTCCATAGACCGATGGTGACAGCAGGGTTAAGGTGGCAACCGGATATATGGCCAATAGCAAAAGCCATGGTGAGTACGGTTAAACCAAAGGCAAGGGAAACTCCGAGTAGACCAATTCCCACATCAGGGAAAGCCGCGGCTAAGACGGCACTACCACAACCACCTAACACCAACCAAAACGTACCGAACATTTCTGCGATATACTTATTCATAACTATCCTTATTAATCTTTACCAGTATCAATAAGATAGTTTAGATCTATCAAAGTTGTGAAATCTTGGGCATATATAAGAAGAAAAGTATTGTTAGGTTATTGCTTCGAGCTCAATCAGGTTATCAAGCGCTTCTTGGTCTGTTTTACCACAGATGATAGGGCAGGCTTTGAACTGGTGACATACCATCGGGCGTGAAGGTTGACCAAATAATTTGCATAGATCTTGCTCATTTAATTGAATGCAGCGTACGCCAGCAGGCTTACCATTAGGCATTCCAGGAATAGCAGATGTAATACTTGGAGCGATACAACAAGCTCCACAACCTAGGCGACATTCCATCAAATTAAACTCACTAAATAACAGGGTGCGCGATAGTAGCAAAAAATGATGAGAGTGACAGCTGTTGATTGAATCAAAGAATGAACAATTATTATCCTTGAACTTTTTATGGGCTAGCGGTATAACACGCACCCCAGTAAAAGAGTAAGAAGTAATCCTATGACGAATCCATTTTGGCAAGAAAAGACACTAGAGCAAATGACCGAGAACGAGTGGGAATCACTGTGTGACGGTTGTGGTAAGTGTTGCCTGCATAAACTAATGGATGAAGATAGCGATGAAGTTTACTACACCAACGTGGCGTGCAGCTGGTTAAACGACAAAACATGTTCTTGTAAAGACTACCCGAACCGCTTCACTTCAGGTGAAGAGTGTTTGAAGCTGACTCGTGACAAGATTCATGAATTCCATTGGCTACCAGACACTTGTGCTTACCGTCTTCTATCAGAATCTAAGCCGATCCCAGAATGGCACCCATTGATTACTGGATCAAAAACAGAGATGCATGCAGCAGGTGAAAGCGTTCGTAATAAAGTGGTATACGAAATTGATGTTGTCGATTGGGAAGACCACATTTTAAACCACCCTAGCAGGGGGTAGGCTGCATAAGGCTTGGTGGGGCTTATGGGTTTGTCAATAAATGCCAATATTTGTCTATATTGCGAAAATCCGGCGCCATTTTGTCGCCATATTTATGGCGACACTTAAAGGTTGGCTAGAGTTTTTTTTGTGACCACATCTTCTAGGTGATCGGGGGCTAGGTGAGCGTAGCGCATAGTTTGTTTTATGTCGCTGTGACCAAGGATTCTTTGCAGGGCGATAATGTTGCCGCCGTTCATCATGTAGTAAGACGCGAAAGTGTGGCGCAGAACGTGGGCAGCTTGCTGGCTTAAGCGTGGTATGTGTTTCACGATGAAACGATACACCGTGGAATAGCCAATACTAAACAATGGCCCTGAACCTTCCTTATAAATCCCATCATAAAGCTCTGGGCTTATGGGTACCGAGCGATTCTTTTTGCTTTTGGTCTGTGTGAATGTAACTTTGTATTTAGTCAACTGCGCCCCAGTTAAAGTTACAGACTCTCTAAATCGCCCGCCAGCAGCCAAACATAGCTTAATTACTTTGTGTAAATCGTCATGGTACGGATGAGCTTCTGCCGCTTCGATTAGATGCTGCATCTCTTCAACAGTAAGAAACTCCATTTCTTGTTCGTGCAATCTGAATTGGCGAACCTGTTGCAATGGGTTTTCGCCTTTCCATTCGCCCATTCGTTTCAGTTCAACAATTACCGCGTTCAATAAATCTTGTTCATTGTTGCAAGTGCGAAACGTAACCTTGGCTTTATTTCCTTGAAGATCGGCCACTTCATCTGCAAGGCGGCGGGTTCGATATTCTGTGAACATTGATGAGGTGAGTTTGTCGTAAAGCGGGTCGCCCATTGCCAACGCTAGAACCTTTAATTTGTTATAGGTGTATTTTGAATGCGCTAAAGATTGACCGTGGCGTTCTTGCCATAGGTCAATCATGTCTAATAAGCTACGGTTTGTCGTCTACTTCGTTCATTGTGAACTTTTCGAACGCAAGTGCTTCGGCTTTGGTAGCGACACGTTTACGAATACGCTACCTTTTCGGCCTTGTGGGTTACATTCGCAGAGCCATGGTTTTTTGTTGTCACGCTCTAGCTTTCTGACAGACACTCTTGTGGGAACTCTTCTTTGTCGTGGAAAGACAAATTCTACTTCTTGACTTCTCTAAATAGGAGTGAAAGAGCGTTTTGAACTTCAGTTACATCTATTGCCTTAGGCGTAACAGATGTGCTGTGGTCGTAGATTTCTCTTAGAGATTCCATCGCTAACCCCTCCCTGACTTTTTTTGCCTGAGTTGCACTTTTATCCATCGGTTTATAGACTAAATTACAAAAGAAGTGACGTATATTAAGGTCAGTTCCTCTATCTAAAGCAATTTTAGCATCAGAAGTATAGGGTTGGTGTTCTAGGAAATCGTGGGATTCAAACAACTTGGTTATATCATCTCGATACTCTACCTCAACCCGTTGTTCAACATATGTTTTCCAAGATCCTTGCTCAGATAGGAAATTTTTCCAATTTTTTACTTTATCAGCAAAGTTGCCACTTTGAATGTATACCAACAAACCAGCTTTTTGGTCCTGTCTTACATAACGGGTGACCAACTGCAAAATACCTTCAAATACTTTATCATTAGTCGTAAGTTTTTTTGCTTCAGCTATCCACTCATGTCCGAAACCTTTTACAACTAAATCTACTGCCCCACCACCTCTTTTTACTTGAGATTCTGCATCAAATAACTCACTAGCGTTAAGCTGTCGTATGATCTCTGATGTAAGTGCGTCTTCGTCCTTCCCAAGCATCTGGTCTGCGTCGTTTTCTATAGCTTGAATATACTTATCGAGTTTTTCGTAAAGTACATAAATAAAATCTTTGTATTCAAGATAGTTCGCAAATGGTAACGCAGCTTTAGCTTGTTTCTCTCTCGGTACTTCATCGTCTAATTTTTCAAAAACATCACCTAGGTTCATCCGTGTCGTAACCTCGGATGAATGAAGCAAGAGAAACCAAGCCTTTTGTTATCGAAATCTTCTAACTCTCTACCTTTTGTATCTACAGGGGCAAGACCGTGCATTTTTGCTTCGAAATATGACTCGGCAGTAATTTCAATTGTTTCGTCGTTACCTTGAGGGAAGTAACAAAATTGAAGAGAAAATATCCAAATCGGTTTCGATGATAGGAAGATTACGCTATCCATTAAACTCGCAAGATCTGTTGTTTTAGATGCATCGATCAAATCAACGATTGTGTAATATGTCTGACTTGGGTGTGATTGTATAAAATCAAGGATACTGTCAATAGGCTCGGAGTTTTCATGTGTCGATGACAATTCTCGAACAATGTTTATTCGCTCACACAATAGCTCTTTGTCTACGCGCCCAGTTTCGTAACTCATACTAAGACCTAAATATTATGTCATTGATAGTTTTTGTTAATTCCATACTGTTCTTAGGTTCTTTTACATTAAAGCTAAAACACCGCTCCTCTTTCCAGTCAAAACGATGAGGCAAAAACTCGACTTGCATTTCTTCATCTTCACTCGGTGAATACTTAAACTGGATAACAATCTGCCAAGGATGATAATCATTGCCATTTTTACTTTTCTTGTGGATAGCTAACTCGGATCTTCCACAATGGCCCGGATCTGAAGATGCACTTGAAGATAAATAAGGTCGTTCTGTAAATGTTGCTATTCTTCCCCAGCTCATGCGTCCTGCGTTGACATCGTTAAATAGGTTTTTAATGGCCTTGAAGACGTTTACTGGTTCTGCATCGACTCCAGAATGACGGATGGCGATATCATTTATAAACGATTTTTGAAGTTCTTTTAGCTCTTCATTTAAAAAACGCTTACCAGCAGCAGATGATACTCGATATTCAACACGGTCTTTGGTGTGAGGAATGAATACATTGTGGAATGTTTGCGAGTAATCATCAAAGCCTTTGTATGAATGCTTTACTTTTACCGATGAGTATATCATTGCATACCCATCCCCTAAGTCCGTCACTTTACATAGACTGAACCCCTGTGGGTAAGATTGCCCATCAACAAACTTAAATTTACCTGGGTATAATTTATATGCCTCTGATGTTCTTGGTGTACCGCCTAGAGGTACGATTTTTTTTCTTATATTAGTCGCATCCTTTTTACTCAGTTCTACTATTTGATAAGTATGGTCAGACTGACATATAAAACGGTCAATAGCTGTCTCAAGTCTATCAACGGTACATTGAATTTTACCTTGATCAGTTGATTCGATATCACAGGCGATTATGTTCTGAAGACTACTCCATCGGCCAGCGGTGCTGAATCCATATTGCGATGCTAAGTAGCAAAAGTATGTTAAGCCATCAGTATCGCCTAATGAACCTATTAGCTTGTCCATTAAGTGGTTTTTAGCTTGGCTCGGTGAATTTTGATTGTTGACAATGCCCATTAAGTATTCTTTTTAGTAAATTATGTCTGGTCAGATTCTACAATGGTTTGCAATGTAAATAAATGCACCATGATGAGTATTGAGAGGTTATGAGGTGCAAACTCGGATGGTAGTGAACATATTATGGAACTACCCGACCAAACAATTTTTACCTCCTAAATTCCCCATCAAAATGGTGGTCTAGGTTAAGCCTATCGCGCCACTGCATCTGCTCTTTTTTAGAAAGATTGCAGCGTCTAGTGAAAGCGTTCCAACTGACCGGGTCATTCAAGTGTTTGTGAGCGAACTTGTGATGCCAATTATGTTGAGCAGTTTTAGTAACATTGTGATTTGCCTATGTTTCGACCAATGTTTGCATGCTGTGCATACCACGTAAAACTAATCCTACAGCCAGCCATTTGTACAAATGGGTACAGACTTTTGGCTAATGGTGCGCCTATCCCCGACTTAGCCTAAACAGCTTAAGAAAAAAAGAGGAGAGAAGACATCCTGAACCACCCGAACCGTTAGTTGCTTATTAGTAGCAAATGACCCGAATAAAAAAAGGCTCACATTTCTGTGAGCCTTTGTCGTATTTAGGAGGGTCCAAATCAATGGACTGCGTCATGGCTAATGTCAAGCAAGCGGTAAGTCTGCAACCACCTGGTTGAACGTGATACGAGCATTCTGAGCTTGCTCAGATAACTCGATTTTTTTCGCTTGTGCGGCACTAAGATTACTCTCGGCCTGCTCAAGTGCTTGTTGTAGGTTCTCTGGTAACTCGTGAGTTTCCATTTGTGAACCTTGTTCTAACACATAAGCGCGAATTTCTTTCTTCACTGCGGCAAGTTCTGTGTAAGCAACTCGCTCAAGTTCTGCGGCCTCTTGCGCAGCATCTTTTTCTTTCTCAAATTGAGCCAGCGCCATACCTTCTGCAGACCAAGGGTCCATATCTGGTAGTTCTTCGATGTTGATCGTTGGCTCGATGTACGCGTCTTGATGGCGTAGGTCGAGGCTAGTTGCACGAACCGCTGAAATCATCAGCATCACAGAGATCACCAGTAGCGGTAAGCCACCAACTATTGCTGCCGTTTGTAGCGTACTTAGACCACCCAAGAACATCAGAATCGTTGGCAAGAACGACAGTGTGAATGCCCAGAACATACGGTTCCAACGCATTGGCTCTTCGGTCACGTTATTTTGCACAACAGACGCTAGGATGTATGAGATTGAGTCAAATGTCGTTGCAGTGAAAATAATACACAGCAGCGTAAATACCGCGATAACTAGTGTACTCATTGGTAGTTGCGCAAGCATCGAGAAGATAGCTTTGGTTGCGCCTTCTGCATTCAAAATCGCTACTACATCCAGTTCACCAGAAAGTTGCAGTGATAGGCCATAGTTACCTAGGATCATGAAGAACAAGAAACAACCTAGAGAGCCAAAGAAAATTGAACCTGACACCATTTGTTTGATGGTTCTTCCGCGAGAGATTCGCGCAACAAACAGGCCCATACTTGGTGCAAATACTAGCCACCACGCCCAGTAGAAAATGGTCCAGTCTTGTGGGAAGTGCGTGTTCTCAAAGGTACCGTAACCACCAAATGGTTCAGCCCACGTTGCCATCACGAAGAAGTTAGACAGTAGACGACCAATAGAGTCTAAACCTGTTTCTAGCATGAAGATTGTTGGACCGGCGATCAGAACGAAAGTCAGTAAACCCATTGCACCCCAGAAATTGATGTTACTCAGGATCTTGATGCCTTTTTCCAAGCCAGCATAAGAAGAGTAAGCAAAAATTGCCGTACAAACTAAAAGCACCATTGCTTGCGTAAGGTTGTTTTTAGGTAGACCGAATAGGTGATTCAGACCTTCAGTGATGAGAGGTGCTGCTAAACCTAGTGTTGTCGCGGCGCCACCCAGTAGACCGAAAATGAATAGGATATCGACGATTTTTCCAGGTACGCCTTTACTGCGGTGTTCACCAAGAACAGGCATTAACGCACTAGAGATCTTTAGAACAGGCTGTTTACGCACATAAAAGAAGTAAGCGATAGGAATCGCTGGGATCAGGTAGATAGACCAAGCGATTGGTCCCCAGTGAAACAAACCATAAGTTGCCGCCCAACGAACCGCTTCTTCACTTCCGGGTTCTAGTTGGAAAGGCGGTGATTGGTAGTAGTAAGCCCACTCAATACAGCCCCAGTACAAGATACTTGCGCCGATACCACCACAGAAAAGCATTGCTGCCCATGATGCAGTTTTGAACTCAGGTTCTTCATCAGCTTCACCCAGTTTAATTTGTCCCATATCACTGAACACAACGTAAACCATGAAGGCACAAGCAGCTAGGCCTAGAGCAAGATATAGAAATCCAAGTTGATCCGTCATGAATGTTTTCGCAACCGCAATCCAGTCTGCGCCCTGTGCAGGGAACAAAATGAGCGGGAAAACTATCGTGAGTAGGAGTGCAATCGCACCAAAGAAAGTAGGCTTATCAATAAGCTCAAAAGTGTTTTTCACGAGTATTATTCCATTAAAATGAGAGCGGAATTATGGAATGAACTCGTTTTTTAGACCAAATCGGGTCTGTTGTCGTGACGACAAATCGCTTTAATGCAGAGAGGAAAGTGCAGTAACAGAGGGGAAAGTTAGATTAAGGCAAGTAGAATGCCACCAACGGTTGCCGCTGCGGATAAGTATTGCCCAGCTGAATAAGAACCATCGTCCTCTTCTTCAATCTTATCTGGGTGATCCATACCTAATGCGCCGTGAGCGAACGATTCAACTTTATCGGTAACGGTTGCATTTTCCGCTTCGAATTTTTTTGATTCTTTATCGATTTGTTTAAGAGCAGATAATAGCGCTTTTCCTTCATCGGAAAGCTTAACGGTATTTTGTTCCACCTTGAGTGGAGCAGGCTTTTCAGCCTCGGTGCTTTTATTCTGTGCGTTCATTTTCGCAGGTGAATACAGCTGAGTATTACTCGTTCCTACTGGTGTCATATCGCTCTCCTTACCTATCCTTAAATATAGTATCGGCAGAGGTGTGAAAAACTTGTGCATTTAATCACCGTGGTGATGTTTTTTTATTCGCACATTGTTTTTTCGTCTGCTTAGTCAAACCGTCTAGTTATTAAGCAAATCTTGTGCCGATAAGGAATTTGAATGTTATATAGAGTTAGAGTGGATGATAGGAGCCAATGAAGCTCTGTCGATGGGCTAGTTATCTAGAATTAGCCCATCGTTTCGTTCTCTTATAAGAATGGATAAGGATGGTTTAGTCGCACTCTAGGCTAGCGCCGCGCTTAGATAGGTGTTTGTATGCCTTCATTCTGTTCTCTTTTTTAATAAAGCGAGCGGGTGGAGAAAGCACTTTTAGCTGGTAGTCACTGCTATCTGAAGATATTTCCTTTACTGGGCTGATAATCGCAATTTTCAGATCGGGATTACGACGTAGAATCGATGCAGCTGTGCCTAAACCATCTTCTGTGTGGAACTTGCCAGCAACATGAATCACTTGCTGATCTGGGTTTGATGTTAGGTAACCGACAATCGACTCCGCCATGGTTTCATCCCATGTTACTTGAGCGGCAAACTGCTTTTCTGTTTGCTCTGGCGTACCGTGATGCATCGAAGCCATGAATTTTTCTTTGTAAGGGCTATCGCCAGTATCCACTTCTGAAGCAATCCATTGACGTTGTTCCGTCGTTAGCTGATCTAGATAGGCTAATCCCTTACGGCCAATGCATTGTACGAAGGGTTTTGGTGCGTTTGCCGCAATGATATCGACGTCATTGGCTTTAGCAAACTCAACCAGTGCGCGATAATCACTTTCGTAGTTTGGCCAAGCAGCCGCTTGAGACATAAGAATTTGTTCGCCAATTTCATCATTGAGATATTGGTTTAATGTGTCTTGATGTTCTCGAGTGAATTGTTCCATTGAAAGCGCGATGTTTGATGTGGCGTTGCGACGTGCTTTTAAGAAATCGGTTTGGAAGCGATGGATTGCCGAGTGAGTGTGCCATTCGCCAATAAGAACCACATCAGCGTCAATCAGCTGTTTAGGTAATGCATCGAGAGAAAGCGTTTTGCCTTGTGGAGAAGCAAACTGGTAGTCATAGAATGTGGAAACGTTTTCCGTTGGCGTGTTAGCCACTTGTTGAGAAGTGCTGTTTGAAGGTTGATTAGCACAAGCCGTGAGAAGAGTAGCTAATCCGATAAGAATAATACGTTGCATGAAATGCCTCCTTGAAGAACACGCATACTAAAGGAGGCAAGATAAGATTTCAATGCAAACGATAATCAATATCAATTAAATTTGTTTGCGGTACACTCGTAGCATAAAGTCAGCTTCACAGTTGAATTGCTCTGCCTCGGTGAGTTGTTGTTTAAACTCTTCACTCGCCTTCCAAGCAAACGGCGTCATCTGTAGCAGGTCGAATGCATCTGACCCCGATAGTTCCATCATATAGTTTAGTTGCTCTTGGTGCTCAAGCGTAAAACCTTCGATCACTTCTGGATTTTCATCGTGCAAACGAACGCCATCATAAATTACATCACGCAGTTGATACAGGTGTCGGCTAGCTGGTGTCACGGTGATCACCACACCATTATCTTTGATGGTGCGTTGTAACTCTTCAGCCTTGCAAGGCGCATAAATGCGTAGAATGCCGTCTAAGCTGCTTTCAGCAAAGGGTAGGCGATGACTTGATGCAACTGAGAAGTCGACAGCAGGGTAGCGTTTAGCGGCGTATTTGATAGCAATCTTAGAAATGTCTAGGCCAAAAGTCGCACCATTCTTTTCTTGAAGATTCACAGCAATTTCGTTGGTGTAATACCCTTCGCCACAACCAATATCCAATAGGCTAGGTGCCTCAGCTGGTAGATAGCGAGAACACAATGTCACCACCGCATGGCGCATTGGGTCATAGTGGTTACCTTCAAGGAAACGACGACGTGCCTGCATCATCTCTTTGTTGTCACCTGGATCTTTTGAGCGTTTGTGGTGCGCAGGCATCAAATTGACATAGCCTTCTTTCGCTAGGTCGAACTGATGGTTCTTTTCACACTTAAACGTACGATCGTTTTGAGATAAAGGTTGGTGACACAAAGGGCATTGGTAAGTCATTGCGAACTCGAGGTAGAAATTTCAAGTCCAAAATTTTAACAGGAAGCATAGTGGGGCGCTAGAATAAACGCAGCTGTGTTGGTTAACGGCAATCCGAGAGTAGATAGAACCAGTCAGTGAAGAGATAGAGCCAACGAATGGTTGGCTCTATTAGTTATGAGCGAGTCGCTGATAAAACAGAGAACTCAGCTTTTAGCTAAAGAAGTTAACTTGATTCTTCAACGATTCCGCTTGTTTCTGAAGTTCATCAGCACTGTGTGAGGTCTTAGCGCTGGTTTCACGGCTTTGTTGGTTCAAGTCGCTGATCGCATGCGCGTTCGCTGCTATCTCTTGAGAAACCTGAGCTTGCTCTTCTGATGTCGCAGCAATGGTTTCAGCTTGAGAAGCAATAGATTCAACTTGAGAAGCAATCGACTCTAGTGCGGTGCCTGCTTCTTGCGCTTTATCAAGTACTTGGTTGGCATTCGATTGGCTTTGGGTCATCAGGTTCACGGCATTGTTAGTGGAAGATTTCAACTTCTCGATGATGCTCACTACGTCTTGTACTGACGTTTGTGTACGATGAGCCAATGTTCTTACTTCGTCAGCGACCACGGCAAAACCACGACCCTGATCCCCCGCTCGCGCTGCTTCTATTGCAGCGTTCAACGCAAGTAAGTTGGTTTGTTCTGCGATGTCATCAATCATCTTGGTGACGGTTTGAATGCTTTCGCTATCAGAACTCACTTGCTCGATGGCCGATGCTGATTTGTCTAATTGATCATTTAGCTGGGCAACATCAATACACACACCTTCAACGACTTCTAAACCTTTCTGGCTGTCTTCATTGGCAAGGCGAACATTTTCAGCAATGCTATTCACTTGCTGCGCTACAGATTCTGCCGAGGTAGCCATCTCTTCAATAGCGGTAACGACTTGCTCAACCTGTGCTTGCTGGCGGTCAGATTGGCTCAGATTGTGGCTAGCATCCTGTGACACACTGCTAGAGCTGTTTTGTACTTGATCACTGGTCGTACGAATTTCTCCAACGAGTGTATTCAATTGAGCAGCCATATTCGCAACGCCGGTATTTAGGTTGCTGATTTCATTCTTAGTCTGTTTGCCGTTGTTTGGAATATGTAAGCTGACTTCGCCTTTTCCTAAGCGCATCATGTATTCGTTTAAAGTCGTTAACGGCGTCAACGTACGGTTCAATACGAGCGTTAATACGACGATGGTAGCGGCGGCAATCAAGGTCGCGATTATCGCGATAAGTTTCAGCAGTTCGTCGCTGCTTTTAGTGACTTCATTAATAAATGTGCCGCCAAGTAGTTTCCAATTCCACCCCGGGACTTCGGTATAGACGAGGTATTTTTCGCCCACTGTTCCTTGATACTCAAAAGGGTAGAGAATCAAGCCGGATGGCTGCTCAAAGAGCTGATAGAAAGGTTTGTTACCGTCGTAGTCGGCAACATCCACAATAGATTTATCACCTCCAGCATTAGTAGGGTGCAGTAAGTACTGGCCTTGATGCTCTTCTTCATTGTCAACGATGATGGTATAGCCAGTATAGCCCCATGAGACAGAACGCAATGACTCGAACAGGTTTTGTGTCGCCTCTTCTACGGGTAGACCAATGAAAGAGACACCGTTAACTTTGCCTTGTGCATTCGTTAAAGGCGCGTAGTAGGTAATGTAGCGTTGGCCGAAGAGCTTCACTTGCGCGTAATAAGCTTCGCCATTTTTGAGTTTGTTATAGCCAGGATGATCCTTGCCTAACGTTGTGGCAACAACACGTTCCCCTGACGGTTTTTTAAGAGAAGTAGACACGCGAATAAAGTCATCGCCAAATGGGGCAAATAGGGTTGCTACAGCGCCGGTGTCGCGAGTAAAGCTATCAACGAGTTTAGTGTCGTTGATTAGGCTCTCACCATATTGAGTCAGGTTAGGAATGGAATGACCGTTGAACTCAACGTCGTAATTCTCAACATAAACACCTGCTAGGTAACCGTTACGAAAGGTGGATTCTAAAACTTTGGCGGTATGCAGGTAGGCATCGAATTGGCCAGATATGGTTTTGGCCATCGCTTCTACTTTGGATTGGTGTTCCCTTAACGTGTTGTCTAATAATACTTGTGAGGCATTGCGATACACGAGCGTTGCGATAGAGCCAAAGGCGATAAGTAAGCACAGCAAAATGACCAACTTAAGTTGGAAGCCAACACTTTGATTTTTGTATTTCTCGAACATGAATTCATTATCCTGTCTTCATTGAGGTGTTGTTAAGTGGTTTTAGATAAGTTTGTTATTGAGCCTCCTATCATAAGAACTTATTCATAGGCAGTAATTGATAAGAATTAATGAATTGATAGTTATATTTATAAATTATGGCGTATGAGATATGAAATGAAATTTGGAATGTATTAAATCTGAGTAGGTAAGCTTTGTCTGCGTTAACTTACAAACTGGTCATGGGAATAGAGATAGAGATAGAGAGGGTTAGGGGCAATAAAAATGCAGCTCATGGGCTGCATTTTCGTATCTAACTGGCGTAGCTTTAAGTTTATTTCGAAGCAATCACTGTAATCAGCTGGTGGCTTTCGCTAGGCTGTAACGTTTTGCCTGCTTCTAGGCTTGGTGCGTGCAGTGTTGACTCGACACACATCATGGTTAGATAACCGTCGTCTTGCATGTCGCCCATACTTGCAGCCCCTTCCGCCCACGGGTTCCAAAGTACCGCAGAGTTATGACCGTGGTTTTCAACCGTTAGTGTGCGATCCAGCTTTTTGTCAGCAACAAAGATTTGCGTTTCTGGTTGCGTGTAAACGCGGTCAATCGTGTCAGTCAGTACCAGTTCAGCACCACCTTGGCAGATCTTGCCACCTTGTAGGCTATCAATGTACTCAGCACCCATACCCGTTGTGGTTGTGTTGTGAATATCGCCAACGTTTAGGTAAGTGTGCAGTGCACCAGAGAAAGTCCATGGCTGAGAATCAGTGTTCTTCACGTCCAGCGTTACTTTTAGCTGCTCGCCGATCTCAACATTCAAACGTGCATCAAACTGATGAGGCCATACTGCTAGCGTCTCTTCGCTTGGCTTCAGACCTAAGCTAACAATCACGCCAGCTTCGCTTTCACGGTGCTCAACCAATTGCCATTCGCTTGAACGTGCAAAACCATGTGCTGGGGCTGCAATGCGACCAAACCAAGGCCAACATACTGGAATACCACCACGCAGAGCCGTTTTGCCATCGAATTTAGCTTGTTGGCTCATCCAAATTAGGTCTTCTTGACCTTGCGGTTGGAATGACACGACATGACCACCAAACAACGAAATCGCTGCGTTTGCTTTATCGTGGATAACACGAACTAGTTTTACACCTTCGTGCTCAACGATAGTGACGTTGTCAGAAAGTACCGACAGTGCAGGTAGAGTAGATAAATCCATTACATGATCCTTCTAAGGAAATTGAATTCAAATGCTGACTAGAGTGATGCTTGATTTTTCATGAGTAACAAGCAGAGTCAGTATTAGAATTGAATTTTACGTGTGGGCTATCTTGATGAGCTTAGACAGACGCGGTTTAAAAGATAGCAGGTATTAAAAAGGCGACACTAAGGTCGCCTTTTTCAAAGTCTGCTCAAAACAGTCTTCGCTAATGCTTATCTAAAGCTATTTCTAAAAAGAAATTACTTAGAGATGTGAGCGATTAGGTCTAGAACTTTGTTTGAGTAACCGATTTCGTTGTCGTACCAGGATACAACTTTAACGAATTTGTCAGTTAGAGCAACACCAGCTTTAGCATCGAATACTGAAGTTTGAACTTCACCGATGAAATCTTGTGATACTACTTGGTCTTCAGTGTAACCAAGAACGCCAGCCATTTCGCCTTCAGAAGCTTCTTTCATTGCAGCACAAATTTCTTCGTAAGATGCAGCTTCTTTTAGGTTAACAGTTAGGTCAACTACAGATACGTTAGCAGTTGGTACACGGAAAGCCATACCAGTTAGAAGGCCGTTTAGTTCTGGAAGAACAACGCCTACAGCTTTAGCAGCACCAGTTGAAGATGGGATGATGTTTTGAGAAGCACCACGGCCACCGCGCCAGTCTTTAGCAGAAGGGCCATCTACAGTTTTTTGAGTTGCTGTAGTAGCGTGAACTGTAGTCATAAGACCAGACTCAATGCCCCACTTATCGTTAAGTACTTTAGCGATAGGTGCAAGACAGTTAGTAGTACAAGAAGCGTTAGAAACGATGTCTTGACCAGCGTAAGATGCTTGGTTAACGCCCATTACGAACATTGGAGTTGCATCTTTAGAAGGACCAGTAAGAACTACTTTCTTAGCGCCAGCAGTGATGTGCTTACGTGCAGTCTCGTCAGTTAGGAAAAGACCAGTTGCTTCAGCAACTACGTCTACTTCGATAGCATCCCACTTAAGGTCTTCTGGGTTACGCTCAGCTGTAACACGTACAGTTTTACCGTTAACGATTAGGTTACCGCCTTCAACTTCAACAGTACCGTTGAAACGGCCGTGAGTTGAGTCGTACTTAAGCATGTATGCCATGTACTCTACGTCGATTAGATCGTTAATACCTACTACTTCGATGTCTGCACGCTCTTGAGCTGCGCGGAATACGAAACGGCCGATACGGCCAAAACCGTTAATACCTACTTTGATAGTCATTGTAGTTGCTCCACAACTTAATTTCTGATTAAAGATAACTGGTAGTAAAATTACAGAATCCAGTATACATCTGCAATAGATAATCCGACTTAACTTGTTTAATGTCAAAAAAAAGCGACGCTTTTCTTAACAATTGGGTGTAAGTGGTTGAAAATTGACCATTGCGAGTGGCTCTGTACCCTTCCAGTTGGGTAAAATACCTCTAAATGATGATTCACTTATGAGTGTATATGTACAATGTTTCCTGGTGAGAAAGTATGTGCTACAAAACGACTCATATGCAAGCCTTTATAGAAAAAAGTAAATATAATAACTGATAATGTGGAGAGATATTAACGTGATTCAAAAGGGAGGAAATATGATAAAGCCTGATGAATACTGGCGTGAACGCCTAACGGACGATGAATTTTCTGTGTGTCGTCAACGTGGTACCGAAGCCCCATATAGCGGTAAGTTACTGCACAACCATAAGACGGGTGTCTATAGCTGCACATGCTGTGAAAGCCCTTTGTTTCTGTCGGATAACAAATATGATTCAGGGTGCGGTTGGCCAAGCTTTGATGCCCCAGTGAATGATGAAGCAGTACGCTATATAGAAGATCTAAGTCACGGAATGAAGCGTGTAGAGATCCGTTGTACCGCTTGTGATAGCCATTTAGGTCACGTTTTTCCTGATGGTCCGAAGACAACCGGTGAACGGTTCTGTGTTAATTCTGTGTCGTTAATTTTCAACAAAAATGACGAAACTACCAAATAACTTGTCACAATTGTCTAATCCTTACAGGCGTATTTGTTGATTGAGTGGTACTGAACCGCCCAATAGATCAGTATTTCAGAGTTATTTCTAGCACAAACAAAAACAGCTACCATCATGGTAGCTGTTTTTTTGAAAGCTCGTGAATAGAACGTTTGGACTAGAAAACGAGAACAGTGCGATCAATAACGAGGGACGATTGAAGCGCTGTAAACCTCATCTTCAATAGCTTCTACTATATTGTCCGCGTCTTGATTCAGTTGTTCGTATGTTGACTCATCGAAACGGTACAACACGGTAAGTTCTGCTTCAGAAGCAATAGGCACATCAAAGTTCTTGGCAACCATTGCCCAGACGTACGCTTTTTCCATATGACCTAGGCTGTGGTTGATACTCGCCATCGATTTGAAGATCTCGGTGTTGACCTTCGAACCATTAGAAAGCGTTAACGCATTGTTGAGTAGCTTAAGCGTCTTTTCATGGTCACGGGTAGTATAAAAAGTGGCTAGCGCATATTGCATCTCTGCTGTGTTTAATGCTTCTGTCCCTTCTAATTGCAGGAAGCTGCGTCTTGCGTTGGTATCCCCAGTTTGTGACCACATAAAATAAAGCGTTTCCGGGGTATTTGATCGCGAGAGTTCGTCAACAATACGTTCAGACTCTTCGATACTATTCATTAAGGAGATGAAGCGACGTTCTTGAAGTTTGGATTGATCAATCGTTTCGATCTGTGCTGCAAGCTCTAGACACTTTTTGTAGGCAGAGACTAATTCGAACTCTTTAATCTTATTGGTATCGCTGGGGTTTTCTTTTGCTTCAAATCGATGCCAGACGAGGTCGGTACGTGCGACACGGCACTGTCCGTCGTTCATATTTAACTTTTCACACTGAAGCCACGGGTTGCTTTCGCACAATTGAGCGGTATTTTTGTTCCCGTCAAAACACCCAACCAGAGTGAAAGGCAATAGGCTTAGTACCAACCATTTCATAATTTTCATATTCCTTCACTTGTGATCAAATACACTTATTTTCAGTCAGGTTCTTGACTCAATTCTGATACGGGTTATTTTCTGGTGAAAATTGTTAAAACTAAGGCCTTACCATGGATGCAGAACAACTTCTTAGCGCAATGACCCCCGAGGTCTACGAACGTTTAAACTATGCAGTTGAAACGGGGAAATGGCCAGAAGGAACGGCGCTCTCTAAAGAACAGCGCGACTCGTGTATGCAGGCGGTTATGTTGTATCAATCGAAACATAACTCTGAAGCTCAACATATGACAATTGCAGCCGGCGGAGAAATTAGCTTTAAATCAAAGTCTGAACTAAAGAAGCAGTTTAAGTCCGACCAAGAAGATATTGTTAGAGTTAATCCTAATCATTAGGCTTAAATTACAACAAAGGGGTGGCACAGTGCCACCCCTTTTTTACAGTTAAGCTGTTTATTTATAAACAATAATACGATTTAGTTCAGGTTTACGTGAGGGGCTTGATTAAAGGTAAGCCCTCGGCTAAACGAATCGCAGGATAGGCTTATAAGCTCATCTCACCGCGTAACACTTGTTGCATTTGAGCTTTCACTTCTTCGTAGCTTAAATCTTGGCTCAATAGATAATGTAATTTCGCCAGTGCCGCTTCTGGTGTCATATCGTAACCACTGATAACGCCCGATTCTGCTAGTGCACAACCCGTCGCGTAACCACCCATGTTGACTTTACCTGCCAAACACTGAGTTAGGTTCACCACAATCACACCTCGTTCTGAGGCATCTTTTAAGTGTTGAAGTAGTTCTTGATTTTGCGGTGCGTTGCCAACACCAAAAGTAAGCAGAATCATTGCATTTACAGGCTGTAGTAGCGTGTTGCGAATCACCTCATGCGAGATTCCTGGGTACATTGTAATTACACCGATGGGTTGCGGAGTAATGTTATGAACCTTGAAAGCACCTTCGGGTTGTTCGTTTACCTTAACGTTATTGCTGATCTGGATATTGATACCCGCTTCTAGCAATGGAGTTAGGTTTGGAGAGGTAAACGCATTGAAGCCATCAGCGTGTGATTTTGTACTGCGGTTACCGCGCATCAACTTGTTGTTGAAGAACAGTGTCACTTCGTTGATCGGGTAGTTCGCTGCAATGTGCAGAGCATTTAGCAGGTTTGCTTGTCCGTCTGAACGTAACTCTGCCAATGGGATCTGAGAGCCCGTAACAATCACAGGTTTGCCGAGGTTTTCCAGCATGAAAGACAGAGCAGAGGCGGTGTAAGCCATTGTGTCTGTACCGTGTAGGATAACGAAACCATCGTACTTATCGTAGTTAGCGCGAATATCATCAGCGATAGTCTGCCAATCAAGTGGCGTCATATCTGAAGAGTCCATTAATGGAGAGTATTCATGAATGGTGTACTCAGGCATTTCTGGGCGATGGAATTCAGGCATGCCAGCTAGCTGCTTATCCATAAAACCTGCGACTGGGACATAGCCGTGGTCCAAAGACTTCTGCATGCCAATTGTGCCGCCGGTATACGCGATATAGATGTGTTTTCTTTCCATGGCGATTAATACTTAGTGTGATATAGGGAACAGGGGGGCGATTATAGCGAATTATCATGCAATAAAAAGAGGCGCCTCACACAGAGGCGCCTCTTGATAACAAAGCGTTGAGCTTATCTTATTGAACTTGGCAGTTTAAGCAAAAAGCATATCGACCTTGTGGGTCGTTAAAGTTACCTAACAGTTGGCTATCTTGAGCTAACTGTTGAGTAACAGGCTGTAAACTGCTTGGAATCATTGACTGAATATCAAGGCCTATCGACATCTGAACTTGGTTCATAAATTCTTGAATAAATAGTTCAGTGGCTGAAAGAGGCTCTTCTACCCAGTAAATGTTGTAGGTTTCAAGCTCTGCAAGTGAAGCTGCAGCTGTAATCGCATCATCAAAATCACCAATTTCATCGACTAGACCTTTCTCGATTGCATCTTGCCCTGTCCATACTCGGCCTTGAGCAATCTTGTCGACAGCATCGACTTCCATGCCACGGTTTTCTCCAACTAGGCTGATGAATCGGCGGTAACCGTTTTCAATGCCCATTTGGAAAGCGTCTTTCGCACCTTCGCTTAGTCCAGTTGTAATACCAAGACCAGAGAAAGGCGACGTACCAACGCCATCGGTGTAAACGCCGATATCGTTCAAGCCTTTCTCAAAGGTCGTGATAACACTGAAGATACCGATCGAGCCTGTTAGTGTGGTTGGTTGAGCCAAAATCTTGTCTGCGCCCATCGAGATCCAATAACCACCAGAAGCAGCCAGGCTAGACATAGAAACCACAACAGGTTTACCTGCTTGCTTGATCGCTTCTATTTCATTGCGGATAACTTCTGAAGCAAATGCGCTACCACCTGGGCTGTCTACACGAAGTACAACCGCTTTTACTTTGTCGTCGTTGCGCGCTTGGCGAAGTAGTGCGGCCGTGGTATCACCACCAACGGTGCCACGTGGCTGTTTGCCATCCATAATTGCGCCGCTAGCAACAATTACAGCGACATCGTGCGATTCACTTGTTAGGTCTGGAAGCATAGTTGTACGGTACTCGTAGTACCCCAACGCGTTATAGCTGTCTTGACCGTCACTGCCGAAGACGTCTGCGAGCTCTAGACGAACTTGTTGGCGAGTTGCCAGTTCGTCAACTAAACCAAGCTTCTCTGCCAGTTTTGCGATATCGCCATCAACCGACTCAAGGTCTTTTAAGAAAGAGTCCATGCTTGGGTTCAAGGTTTTAGCATCGATCTGGCGGTTGTTGCTTACGTCATCAACGTATGCTCCCCACAGTTGACCCAACCAACGAGAAGCTGACTCTTTCGCTGCGTCTGACATATCGTCGCGAATGAAAGGTTCGATTGCAGACTTATAAGTACCGACGCGGAATACATGTGTATTTACGTCCAGCTTCTCTAATAACGTTTTGTAGAACAGCGAGTAAGCACTGTAGCCTTTAAGCAGCACGCCGCCGTCAGGCGATAAGAAGACTTTAGTTGCGTAGCTGGCTAGGTAGTATTGGCTTTGGTTATAAAAGTCACCCACCGCATAAATTGGTTTGCCAGTTGCTTTGAACTCGTTAAGTGCTTTAGCTATGTAGCGCAGCTTGGTCAGATTGGTTTCTGGCAGTTCTTTGAGTGCTAAAACGATACCAGTTACCTTGTCATCGTCTTTGGCGTAGCGAATCGTTTCAACAATATCAAACAGGACGTTCTCTTTTGGAAGGTCTTTGCCAAGCAGTGAACCCGTGACTGAATCCATCGGATTGATATAGCGACTTTGCTCCACGATAGGACCAGACAGGTTAAGCACTAAAGCCGATTCCTGTGGAATAGTGGGTTGAGTTGTGTCTGAGTGGAAGTATACAAAGTAGATGATGGCGATACTGAGTAAAAAGAAAAGGTTAACCAGCGCAAGACGCACAAACGTGATGAGCTTCCAAATCCCTTTAAAGATGATGCCTATAAATTTGAATATTTTTTTCATTCTGTCTCCGCAGTGAGATCACGTCGCTTTAACAAGCTGTAGTACCATTAATCTCAATAATATGAACTGCTTGATATCCTACGATAATTCCCTAGCTCAAACTACACCAAGAATTGCTAATCGATATATATTCTCATTAAGTGTAGTCATATTAAGGACTTTTGAAGGTTTAATGCGTCCTGCATTATGATCGGTGTTACAAAAATGTAAACGGTTGTTTGAACTTTTGGTAATTGAGTTATATTGTGGTCTGACCACAAGGATATAATAATAGAAGTGATGTCTGCCATGTACCCACATTTACTCGAACCACTCGATCTTGGATTTACTCAGTTACGTAACCGTGTATTGATGGGATCAATGCACACGGGTTTAGAAGAAAATAAAGAAGGCCTCCACAAGCTTGCCGCGTTTTATGAAGAGCGAGCAAAAGGAGGCGTTGGCCTTATTGTTACCGGTGGTTTCTCTCCTAATTTACGTGGTAGATTGACCCCATTTAGTGCTGAGTTCAGTAAAGTTAAGCACGCAAAAGCTCACCAAGTTGTTACCGAGGCCGTGCATAAGCATGGCGGTAAAATTGCCCTTCAGTTGCTGCATGCTGGCCGCTATGCCATGCACCCATTCGCGCAAAGTGCTTCGGGCATCAAAGCGCCAATCGCTAAGTTTGCACCGAGTGAGATGAGCCCTCGTCAAATTAAAAAGACCATAGGTGCCTTTGCCAACAGTGCAGAGCTAGCTCAGGTTGCTGGCTATGACGGCATCGAGATTATGGGCTCTGAAGGCTACTTGATTAACCAATTTATCTGTAAACGTACCAACATGCGTTATGACGAATGGGGCGGTTCTTATGAGAAGCGTATGCGTTTCCCGCTAGAGATCGTTAAATCGATTCGCGAAGCGGTGGGTAAAGATTTCATCATTATTTTCCGTTTATCGATGCTGGATTTGGTTGAGCAAGGCAGCACATTCGAAGATGTTGTACTTCTGGCTCAGAAGCTAGAAGAAGCGGGCGTGACCATTATTAATACCGGTATTGGTTGGCATGAAGCTCGTGTCCCAACTATTGCGACACAAGTTCCAAGAGGGGCATTCTCTTGGGTGACGGAAAAAGTAAAACCATACGTGTCGATCCCAGTGGTGACGTGTAACCGAATCAACACGCCAGAAGAGGCCGAACGTATCCTCAGTTCAGGACAGGCCGACATGGTATCAATGGCTCGTCCATTCTTGGCTGACCCTGACTTTGTTAATAAAGCCGCTCAAGACCAAGCGCAGTTCATTAACACCTGTATCGGTTGTAACCAAGCGTGTCTTGATAACGTATTCAAAGGCAAACGAGCGAGCTGCTTGGTGAACCCTCGCGCTTGTTACGAAACTGAAATTGTTGTGCAACCAGCTCAAGCAACCAAAACCATTGCCGTCGTCGGTGCTGGGCCAGCAGGTTTAGCTTGTGCAACAACGTTGGCACAGCGTGGGCATAAGGTTGATCTGATAGAGAAAAATGACCGCATCGGTGGACAATTTAGATTGGCAATGCAGATTCCGGGTAAAGAAGAGTTCAGAGAAACGATTCGTTACTTTGCTAACCAAATAGATGCATCAGGCGTGAACTTAAAACTGGATACTGAAGCGACGTTTGAGATGTTGTTGAAGTACGATGAAGTCGTGATGGCTGCTGGTGTTGAACCCAGAAAGCTTGATATTGAAGGGATAGATCAAGAAAACGTAGTCGACTACCAAACCTTGATTCGTGAAAAGACACCAGTAGGCGAAAAAGTCGCGATTGTTGGTGCCGGTGGTATTGGTATTGATGTGGCAACTATGCTGACAGAGCCGACTTCTCATAGCTTGGACGACTGGCTGCATGAGTGGGGCATTGATAAGAATATGGAGCACCCAGGTGGACTTTATCCTTACCCTGATTCGTTCAGTGATAAAACGGTTTGGGTGATGCAGCGTAAAGCCGGTCGAGTGGGTAAAGGCCCGGGTAAGACTACAGGTTGGATTCATAAACGCACATTAGAAAAACGTGGTGTGAACTTACTTGGTGGCGTGAGCTACAACAAGATTGACGACCAAGGTCTGCATATTAGCGTTGGTAAGAAAGATCAGGTACTCGATGCCGATTCCGTTATCGTGTGTGCGGGTCAAGTTTCTGTTCGCCCGTTTGAAGATATGTGGCAAGAGTTTGGTGGCAAACTTCACGTGATCGGTGGTGCTGATTACGCGGGTGAACTTGATGCGGTACGTGCTATTCGCCAAGGTGTTGAGTTAGCGATTAAGCTCTAACAACAAACAGAATACATTCGCTTATAAACTTGAACGAAACCTGTAAATAAGGCTCCTAAGTCATAGATTTAGGAGCCTTTATTGTTTCCAATACCGTTTGAACTATTGTGTCAATTGGACAGCCGTTGAGATTTATTATCGTTTGTATTCTGTGCTACAGTTCAACTATACAAACAATAAAAATTAGTAAGGACTTCAAATGGATGCTTTGGATCTATTGCTCAACAGACGCTCTATCGCAAAACTCTCTGATCCAGCACCTGAAGGTGTCGCGTTAGAAAACATCATCAAAGCGGGTTTACGAGCTCCAGACCATGGCGCACTGACACCATGGCGCTTTGTTATCGCACAAGGTTCAGGGCTACAGAAACTCTCAGACATCTTGGTTCGTGCTGCCGAAGCGGATAAAAGCGAAGAAGCGGTTATCGAGAAAGTAAAAAAAGCGCCGTTTCGAGCTCCAATGGTGATCACTATCATCGCAAAGGTAACTGAGCACGAAAAAGTGCCAGCATTCGAACAACACCTTTCTGCGGGTTGTGCTGCGCAAGCAATGCAAATGGCAGCCGTCGCTCAAGGTTTCCAAGGTTTTTGGCGTTCAGGTAAATGGATGTTCCACCCTGAAGTACACCAAGCTTTCGGCCTAGAAGGCGACGATGAAATTGTTGGTTTCCTATACCTAGGCACTCCGGGCTGCACACCAATGAAAGTGCCAGAGCGCGACTTCTCAAAGTTCGTCGAATTCTTATAGAGCAAATAGAATCGTGAATAGTGGAATGCTAACTGTATAAACAACCAGTTTTTCTTGATTTATTAGGGCCACATTAGATAATGTGGCTCTAATTGTTTGTAGCATCTGGAAAAACATGTCTCGCCTTATTATTGCTGAAAAACCAAGCCTAGGCCGTGCGATCGCCGCTGCATTGCCTAATCCACAGAAGAAAGACCAAGGGTTTATCAAATGTGGCAATGGGGATGTGGTGACTTGGTGTATTGGACACTTATTGGAGCAAGTTGAGCCGGACGCTTATGACGACCGTTATAAGAAGTGGAACCTAGCCGATCTCCCTATTGTGCCAGAGCAATGGCAGCTAAGACCGCGTAAAACGTCAAGCAAACAGCTCACGGTGATCCGAAAGCTATTGAAGGACGCGACCCAAATTGTCCATGCGGGAGACCCGGATAGAGAAGGGCAGCTGCTGGTGGATGAAGTGATTGATTACTGCAAGGTGTCTAAGGCCAAGAAAGAGTCGATGGACAGGCTGCTGATCAGCGATTTGAACTTACCAGCGGTAAAGCGTGCGCTCTCTCAGATGCGGAGTAACCGCGATTTTATTCCACTTTCTATTTCTGCATTGGCGCGCTCTAGAGCCGATTGGCTGTATGGCATGAACATGACTCGCGCGTATACCTTGCTTGGTCAAAAGGCGGGTTACCAAGGCGTGTTGTCGGTAGGGCGAGTGCAAACGCCTGTACTTGGTTTGGTCGTAAGGCGTGATGAAGAGATCGAAAACTTCATTCCGAAAGATTACTTCACTCTGCATGCGCTGATCCCTTACCAAAACAACGGGCAGAGCTTTGATATTCGAGCGCGTTGGAAACCAAGCGAAGCATGTAAGCCATGGCAAGATGAAGAAGGCCGGGTGCTCAATCGAAAACTGGTTGAGAACGTGGCTCAGCGAATTGCGAATCAACCTGCAACGGTGACGGAATCAGAGCAAAAGCAAAGTAAACAAGCTGCGCCACTGCCTTATTCGTTGTCAGCTTTGCAGATTGATGCGTCTAAGCGTTTTGGTATGAGTGCTCAGCAGGTTCTCGACACTTGTCAGTCGTTGTACGAGAAACACAAACTCATCACTTACCCACGTTCTGATAGCCGCTATCTACCTAAGGATCACTACTCGCAAAGAGAGTTGGTCGTGGATGCCATCGCTAACAATGCGAAAGAGCTGCAAAGTGGTGCTCAAGGTGCGGATCTTTCTCTTAAATCCAAAGCATGGAACGACAGCAAGGTCGATGCTCACCACGCGATAATTCCTACTCCGAAAAAGTCATCGGTGAACGGCCTGTCTGCCAACGAGATGAAAATCTATCAGCAAATCGCTCGCCAGTATCTAATGCAATTCTACCCACCTGCTATTTTTGCCGATGCCAAGCTGGTCTTTGATATTGCTGGTGGTGTGTTCATCGCAAAAGGGCGTCAGCTTATCAACCCAGGTTGGAAGGTGTTGATGGGGAAAACGGACACCGAAGATAAAGGTGATGGTACTGACACTGTTCCACCGCTAGATAAAGGGACTGTGCTGACTTGTCGTGAAGGCGTGATTGGCGATAAGAAAACCGAGCCACCAAAACACTTTACCGAAGCGACCTTGTTACAAGCGATGACCGGTATTGCACGCTTTGTGGCAAATAAAGACCTCAAAGCGATCTTGAAAGAGACTGATGGCCTCGGCACAGAAGCAACCCGTGCGGGGATTCTCGATACTCTGTTCAAAAGACAGCTACTAACTCGACAAGGTAAAAGCATTCATAGCAGCCCTGCGGGGAGAGGTTTGATTCATGCCTTACCTGAGGACTCGACCTTTCCAGACATGACCGCTCACTGGGAGCATCAGTTGCAAGGTATGGCTGAACGAAACCAAGCGTATCAACCCTTCATGCAAGAACTAGAAAGCAAGATTGATGGCTTGATGGGCAAGGTAAAAACAGGTGAAGTTCCTGAATCTCTGCGTCATCTTCCTAAAGTCGAAAGACCGGCTTTTAAACGTCGTAAAGGCGGTGGTGCGAAGTCTTATGCCAACAAAGGTACGTATGCCAAGAAAGGTACCTATGCTAAGAAAGGCGCTAAAAGCTAGGAACTGAGAGTAAATGGCTGATTCTTTGCCAAAATGGAATTAACGTCCGACCTTGCGTCCGCAGCGCTTAAACAGCTGTTGCCAATAGTCCACATGGCGGCGAGTGGATGATCGAAAGGCGTTATGCGCATCTTTGATGGGAAAGTAATAACTGTGTAGGTCAGGTTGCGCGTCAAACATACCAAGTTGCGGGGCTAACTGCTGATAGTAGCCATCTAATTGCGCTATGTACGGCTGAACTTTGCCTATATATTGCTGCTCGAACACATTGTTGAGATAACGAAACTTGGTCGTGTCTCGTTGTTTACCACAGATGATATTGTGATTAAAAGTTGTCAGCTGTTTGGTGATGGTATCAAGTTCGGCCGACGCTCGCGTGAGCGAGTAGTATAAATCCCCGAGCGTAGAGCTCTTTTCTAATACTTCTTGAACCTCAGTAGTCTTTCCCGAAACGAGCGGTGTGTTTAACGCTCGGTTAATATGCTCTAGGGCGTCCCTTGTCTGTCGGACTTGTTCGCCGATATCAGCACGCAACCACTGACTTCCACGCATTTGAGACTGCATCGCTTCACTGGCATAGATGAGATTCCATTGGTGCAGTGGAAATTGTGCGAGCTTCTGCTGCTCGATTTCTTTGAGTAATTCTACGATCTCTGGATCTAATTCGTTATTAGATAAACATTGACCAACACCTTCCAGTAGAGCGACTTGATAATCGTAATTTCGGAACTCGTCGGCGACTTTTCCAAGTACTGAGTTTCTTTCTGCAATCAGGTTGAATAATCCGCATTGTCGAAGTTGATAGCTGTCGATAAGCCCGATAGAGAGCGAAGGAACTTCAATAAACAGTTCTCGCTTTCTCGGTAAGCTGTCGAGCTCCCAGTCTTCCTGTATCTCGTCAGCATCTTGCACGTTGGCGATTTTGGCCTGATAGTCGTCGAAGTAGTTCTGTGGGCTGTCATCGAAACATCCAGTGATCACCACGGTCAGACACAACAGTGTTGAACGTACGATTAAGCTTGAGATAGCGTGACGATCCATGTGATCGCTACCAGTCTATTTCGCTACCATCGAAATTAAAGAAGTGACCACTCACTTCAGTATTCGATGACTCTATTACAGTCACAAGGCCTTTAGCTGAAGTCTCTGTATCAATAAGAGCATTAGGTCCGCCCATTTCGGTCTGTACCCACCCTGGATGTAACGCCAACACTGTAAAGCCATTATCGGTTAAGTCGTTACTTAAGCTCTTCACAACGGAGTTTAAAGCGGCTTTAGATGAACGATAGATATAACCGCCGCCTGAGGTGTTCTCGGTCATGCTGCCGACTCTAGATGAAAGACAGGCGATCTTTTTGACGTCACTACTTTCTATAAGAGGTAATAGAGTCTCGACAAGCTTCAATGGGGCAATTGTGTTGATTTCAAATACACGACGCCACTCTTCGACATCGGTATTACCCAGACCATAACCTTTAGGGCCATAGTAGCCAGCGTTGTTGATCAAGATATCAATCGACTCTATTTGCGAAGTGAGGTGGCTCACCGCTTGGTAATCGGTGATCTCTAATTGAATGCAGGTCAGGTTGCTACTGTGGTCTGCGAGAGAGAGCAGTTCTTTTGCTGAATTGGCGTCACGGTAAGTTGCGTACACCTTGTGATTACCTTTCAAGTATTGTTGAGTCAGACTTAAGCCAATGCCGCGGTTCGCTCCAGTAATAAAAATAACGCTCATGGTGATTCCTTTTCAGTTCAATTAGTTAAGTTTGATGGCTTAACACGAGAAAATCAACGCTCCACCAACTGGCTATTAGCATACCTACAAAAATCATTACTGCTGCCATCGAACCACAGATCACACCACAGGTGAGTATTACGTTTTTCATTGTTGTCTCTGGAATTAATTAAAGGTAATGATAACTATTATCATTAATTAAGGTTGTCGCCAAGTCTGAGACTGTTATGATTTTGAGATTGATACGTAATACGCCCGATCTATGACTCCTTTAATTTACCATCCAATTTATTCTCAGTTGCCTTTACCAGAAGGGCATCGTTATCCAATCAATAAATATCAACTGTTGCACAGTGCTGTGAAGCACCACATGGATAGCGATCCAAAATGGGGTAATGCATTCGAAATGTTCCAGCCAATGCCTGTTTCGGTAGAACAAGTAAAGCAGGTACACGATGGTGAATATGTCGATTTGCTAGTTTCTGGAAATTTGCCAGCAGCAAAAATGAGACGTATCGGCTTTCCGTGGAGTGAACAGCTTATAGAAAGGACACTCTATTCAAGTGGTGGAACCTGCTTGGCCGCTGAAATGGCCATCGAGAGTGGTTTAGCGATTCATCTCAGCGGTGGCTATCATCATGCGCACCGAGATTTTGGCAGTGGCTTCTGTTTGTTGAATGATCTGGTCTTGGCGGCCAAGCACGCATTAACCTTTGAGCATATAGATAAAGTGCTGATCGTCGACAGTGATGTTCACCATGGCGATGGTACAGCGACACTTTGCCAAGAGAGCGATGAGATTATTACTTTGTCATTCCACTGCGATAAGAACTTCCCTGCGCGTAAACCGTTATCTGATTTAGATGTGCCGTTAAGTCGTGAAACAGAGGATGAAGAGTTCTTACTTTGTTTTGAACAAGTTACTAAGTTAGCGATTGCTCACCATCAACCTGATCTGATTATTTATGATGCGGGGATCGATATCCATCAAGACGATGAATTGGGTTACTTGAATGTTTCGACAAAAGGGATATTTGAACGCGACTGTTTGATGATTGAATTAGCGAAATCAGAGTCTATTCCGATGGCGTGTGTAGTCGGTGGTGGATATCGAACTGAACATCAAGATCTGGTGCCGATTCACATGCAGTTACTCAACGCTGCATTGGCTGTGAATAGCTGAACTTGTGTGATCTCCAGATACAAAAAAGCCGCTGATTTCTCAGCGGCTTTCTTTAATGTGGTGGAGGGATAGGGATTTGAACCCAACCACCAAAAAATTAAATGCTTATTTTACAATTGGTTAATCGAGTTATCGAAAATCATTTTAATCGTTTGTCTTGTACAGATTAAACCTTACTTCACCGTTTAACGTCAAGATATATCAGATTGACATGTTAGTAAGTTAGGGCGGAACGTTATTAACGTTGCCCTTGCTTGGAGAAAAACACTCAGGCATACGTCCTTCTAGAGTAAAACACAAAATTTACTTATAGAGAGGCTCGGCCTGTCAACTCTCGGGACTTAACGCTGACTACGCAGCGCTCAATCCTAATTTGTTATGCATTTCTTCCAAGCTCAGAATCTGGCCCCAACTTACTACTAAAAACGAACATACAACTAACTAAAATGCCTAACTCAAAAAGCTGACATAGAAAAGATGCCACCTTAAACACCAGACCAGTTTCCATCCAAGGCGTCGCTATTTCGATTAGCACAGCGGCTAAAACCAAAGTATACCCAATCCGTTGATGCCATTTACCTAACACTGGCGAAAAATGGTGGAAAGCTAACAAGTAGAGCACCGAAAAAAAAGGCATTATAAACCAGGTGAAAGACTCAAAAATTTCAACCAATGAGCTACCACCTTCACCCAAAGTCGCCATTAGTATCGGGATAATAAAATTGAGTAGCATATAAAGACACGGATATATAAGAATACCCAAGGCAAGATACTGGACTGATTTTTTAACTCTACTTTCCACTTGTACTACCTTCTCAAGTTGGAGTAACGCATAACAAATGATATGGACTCCCTCTACCTGACACTCGGCGCGCCATACTTACTCAGTAAACGCTGAAGAACTGGAGGTTACTATGTCCACCATTCAAACTATTGGCGTGACCTCACCAAGAATATGTTCAGTATTCACTGTGTCGATGCATATGGCAAGTGTGTCCTACGCAAAAATATCTAAAGAAACAAAATCTTAAATACATTAGCTAAGTGTCCGCCTTGCCTCATCGGTATGGAGGCGTACTCTGGTGCACATCATTGTGCGTGAGAGCTCAGCAAATGAAATTTTTGGACAAATGTATTTCAGGTGTGTTGCTCCAAACCGTTTCGATCAGATAAGAAAAAGTATCTAGGATACATTAAATTGTGTATGGCTGTTTATTTCTACAGATGTACTTTTTAGCTTACAAATTTTTATTCAACCATTTCACCGTGTGATCTCGCATATCGTTGGAAAAGTAATGCGATTCCTCAACTAAATTGAACTCAATTTCAGTATTGTTTCTATCGTATTTACTCTTCACTTTTTCATAAAAGTCCTTCGCGAAATTAGCAGGAACCCAATCATCTTTCTCACCATTTATGATCAGCATAGGGCGGCTTTCATTTTCTATAAGGTACAAACATGGATCAATCTCTGCCATATACCTAATAGCTAACTTCTCATCATCACTAAGAGTCTTATTAACTGAATCGGCTTCTAAGGCGAACTTCTCCAAGCCGACAAAATCAGGAGAGCCGAGAATTGATACCGCAACTTTAATCCGTTTATTTTTGGTCAAAGAATAAAATGTGGACATTGCCCCCATAGAGATACCCACAACCGCAATCCTCGATGGATCAATCCTAACGTCTTTCTGATAATGCTCAATGAGTGTATTTATGTCATCTGAATTCTGCTTGATCACCCCCGACATTCTTTTGATAAATCTCGAATGACTACTAACGTTTCGAGCATTACCATCATCTCTTTCGCCGTGTTTATCTGCATCAAAGCAGATAACCGAATAACTCTGAAGAGCCAAATTTAAAGCTAGATTAGAGCCTTCATATTTATCATTGCTCCAACCGTGACAGATGATGACTAAAGGATTATTTACCGACTCTTTTTTACAATAGAGCAGATACGTAACCTTACCGATCTTACTTTTTTCTACTACAACACCTTCCATGAACGCCCCTTATATTTCAATATATTCGTTTATGAGCACGATAAACCGTTAAGCTTCAGAAAACAGCTAAAGCTGATTAGACGGCAAATTATCATTCTTTATCTTTTTTGTGCAACTGAATTTATATCAACATAATTGACAGCATGCGAATAAGTAAAGGATTTACCGAACAATGGGGCATTTCTGAGTCAGGGCTGTCTGTCGGGTTGGCTAGTTTCATGTTGGTGTTCATGGCTAGCCATGGTCGGGAGTTAAGAGGTTCGCCTCTTGCCCGCAGCTCACGTTCATCTTTTGCGAAGCAAAAGTGTGACGGGAGCGCAACGGGTTGCTATACCGTCTCACTTTTTAGTGACACGGTTTTTGTCGGTTTACTGCCAAGCTTATTTTACTGAGATGTGCTCAACTGAAAGCTATTCACAGCATCAACCAACTCTTCTGGGGATAGCCGTTTCGCATAATGTCCGTAGGTCATCGTATTGTGTTTATGCCCAATTATCTGAGCGACCACATGCTCTTCGATGCCCGCCTTTTGCAGTTCATCAACAACGGTATGACGGAATGAATAGGCTGTTGGGCGTTGTCCCGCTTTGAAATGACAGGCATCAAGAACATCACCAAAAACGTCACGGTAATCTTTTGACCAATCCAAGTCGTCTCCACGGGGAACTAGGTCAAAAAGCTGAATAGCACCTTGTTGTTTTCGTTGCTCTACATAATCAAGAAAGCGTGATTGAAGCAACTTCTGGTGTATTGGCACAACTCTGTTGGAAGCCGCATTTTTTAGGTGTTGGTTTTCCGCATCATCGGAAAAGTGGATACAAGGGGTATGACCTAACGTGATGTCCTTGATGCGAAGTTGACAAGCCTCTGAAGGGCGGCAGCCTTGATGCATCTGTAACTTGGTTATCCAGTCAAATTGCTCACCTTGCTCACTATAGGCATGACTAGAGAATAGTTTCTTCAGCTCTATCGCTTTCCAACGCCTACGCTGAGTTGAGCTATTTGTATTTTTTGGTAGCTTCACCACCATAAATGGATTAGTTGCTATCAATTCTTTTGCCACACACCAATTAAAGAACTGCCGATTTGCGGCCAGATAGTCTTTTAAGCTCTTATGGCTAAGCTTACGCTGTATCAGCTCATCTCTGTAAGCCATGGCAAGGCTGTTACTTGGCTTTTCTTTCCCTTGGCTTAATAGATAGTTTAGAAAATCACTACAACGCTGCTGGAGCTGTTTAATCGTCAATCGGGTCACATTCTCAAGCTGCTTCGATTCAATGAACTGAACCAGCGCCTCTTTTCCAACACTTAGTCTCGGCGCTGTTGCCTTTGCTTCTACGGCAGGTCGCAGTATTGGTGCATTCGTCGTTGTCTCTGGTTGAGAACGATAACTTTGACGCAACTGATTAATACTATGAGTAAGCTCAGCTTTGAAATCGGCAAAACTTAATGCAGTGACTTTGGCTCTGTCGAAAAGAGCATGGAGTAATTGAACCTGTTCGATATTTCTCAGGTAAGCGACTTTACGTTCACGAGTTAGAAGAGAGAATTTAAACTCTTTGGGATAACCGCTGCTACGCAGTGAAAGTGGGGTGGCGATGCGTGTGTAGTATACGCTATTTGGAAGTCTCAATAAGTACATCTGTGCTACCTTTCTGTGCAAGATGATTTTCGAGGCTTTAGATACGAAAAAACCGCTGTAAAAACAGCGGTTTAATCTTTAAGAGTGGTGGAGGGATAGGGATTTGAACCCTAGAACCGCTATTAACGGTTGCCGGTTTTCAAGACCGGTGCTTTCGACCACTCAGCCATCCCTCCAGTGCCGCAAATAATATAGTGGTGTGATTCGCTTGTAAATACCCTTATTAACTGACTGCTTTTTTTATGAACAAGTTTGTGTGTTTTTGTTCTGAATGATTATTTGTTGTTCGGTTTATTAAGAGGCAGACAAAATCTAATATTCAACAAGCCAAGTATTCCCAACTTTCGTTATACGCGAAGTGTTTCAGTGTCATAAAAAAGTATCTAATTGGTTTGCAGGCAAAGTTATGAGGGGAGTGGCTTAGGCGCATGAACTTTTAGTTTAGAACGGTGAGCTTGGAATTTAAAACTAGGTATAAAGTGAATGAGTTTGAAACTGGGACTGTAGAGAGTCTTGTTAGATGAGCTTTATATTTTAGATAAGCTTCAGATGCAAAAAAGCCGCTGATTTCTCAGCGGCTTTCTTAAATGTGGTGGAGGGATAGGGATTTGAACCCTAGAACCGCTATTAACGGTTGCCGGTTTTCAAGACCGGTGCTTTCGACCACTCAGCCATCCCTCCAGTGGCGTGAATAATATAAGGGGCAGAGGATCTTGTAAACCCTTAATTTTCATAATTTTGTTTTGTTGCTTGTTTTCTAATCATTCACGGCAATAAAAAAGGGAAGCCATTGGCTTCCCTTTTCTTTTTGATGATCATTTAGTCATTTTTGGTATAGAACCGCTGTAACTCAGTAAGGCCTTGCATCAACACTGGCAAGCGAGGGCTTACATCTTTCAGACGTTTGTAATTCTGATCGTACAATTTGTAGTTACCAAACTTATCTAACACCGTTGTTTGTTGGTCAGTAACAAGAGCAAGTTCACGTGAGTCTCCTGCAAGAATCCATTTTCTTCTACGCTCATCAAACAGGCTACGTCCACTACTAAAATCTGTAGGGTTCGAAGATACACCTAATAGCTCTTGCATTAGCGTGACTGACACATCTAGGTGACTAGAACGGTGAGTATATTCAGATGCTGACTTACCTGGCCATTTGATGAACAGAGGCACTTGTAGTTGGTAACGACTGTAATTGGAGTTTGCACCCCAACTGTTGGTTTTCGTCTCGTTAAATTCAGTACCATGGTTAGAGGTAATGATAACCACTGTGTTGTCTTGAAGATCTAGGCGCTCCAACTCTGCGTAGATTTTCGCTAACTGAACATCAGCCGCTTGAGTCGATTTTTGGTAGTCTGCAGTAAAACGTTCAGCGGTAGTCAACGTTACATCTGTTTCGTAACTAGAGAAGTTATCGAGCGTTGTTAGTTCAATAAAGTTAAACCAAGGGCTTTTTGCTTGTGGTGATTGAACCCATTCAGACCAAGCTTGTATTGCGCTTTGGTCATCATCTGTTGCTTGCTCTGGGAGCGCATCACGGCCTCGGAAGATGACTTCCGGGTAAAGGGCGTCGTCAAAGTCATCACCGCTAAAAGCGGCAAGTGTATAATTGTGATGATCTAGCACATCGAGCAGTACTGCGCTCGAACCTTGTGCTTTGATGCTGCTTGCGTAGCTGCTAGGAAGGCCATAGAACAATCCGAAAATACCAAACATGTCGTTACTTGAACTGTAGTGATTGGTAAAGTTGATCGATTGTTGTGCATAGGCATAGCTGCTTGGCATCGCAGTGCTATTGAGTGCATCAGCGCGAAGATTATTTACACTCACAAGCAGAATATTAAGATCAGCACTGCGGCGGTTGTATTGAATTTTTTCTAGTGGGTAGCTAACTAAGTTTACGTTCTCTTGGTTCGCTTCTAAACGCTGCAAATACTCTTCACGGTCTAATAGACCATGCTTTTCCATAAAGCTTTTTGCTGTCATAGGATAAGACAGTGGGAAATTCGCTTTCTGGCTTGTAATTGGGTTGTAGAAATACGCATCAGCCCACATGTAGGTCAAGTGGCTGCTGATGAAACACAAGAAGAAGACGGCGGTAATAGGACGGCCAATGTGTTTATGAGACAGTTTACGTTGCTTACGCCAAACCCACTCAGACAGACCTAACTGCAATAAGAAAATTAGTGGCATTACAATGAAGAGGTGCTGCAAATCAGAAGTGAGTGCAGACTCCTCTCCACTGAATAAAACCTCCCACACGACAGGTGTCAGGTGGAGGTTTATATTTTGATACGTTTGGGTATCAATCAGTAGGACAGTTAAACCTATGGTTGCGAAGATAACGGCAACCAAACGTAATAACTTCCTCGACGGAAGAATAAAAGTGAGTGGGAACAGCACTAATAGATAGAGCGCGAACACCAAAAATCCAAAATGACCAACCCATGATGCAGCCAAATAGAATTGACCCAATAGGGTTTCTGGCCAAGCAGATTGAGTAATATAACGAGTACCAATCAACATCGCAGCAATGATGTTGAAAAATGCAAACCAGTGGCCCCAACCTACCAGTCGAGATACACGATCGCTATATGAGTTTGCGCTGTCTACCATTTATAATTCTTTTTCCGTCAATCAAACTTAGTGAGACTTTTTATCTTCAAGAGAAGAAATTAAAGCTTCGGCAAATTTTTCAGCAATTCCTTTGCGTTGTGAAGCAGCAACGTTCTGATTTAAGACATTGGTTGCGATATTTCCAGCGATCATCAATGAAAGCTCAGGTGAAGCTTTGTGCTTAGTCAGTACAGCACCTACTTCAGCTAGGATTTTTTCAACTTGATCATCTGTGTATTTAGATATAATCGGCATAAGGACTCTAATAATGATAGTAAAAGCGGCTTATGATAACCTACTATGCACAACAACTGAAACCTGAACGGTAATATTTTCACTATGAGCCTTCACCTTTCCAACGTAATTTTACACCAGCTAAGCAAGAACGATCAGGAAGAGCTGATTGTTAACTATCGTGCTGAATCTCTAGAAAACGATACTGCATCTGAAAACCTAGTCGCGGAACTTCACCGAGTTTTTAATTCAAAAGCAGGTAAAGGATTTGGTTCTTTCAAATCCGACAGCGAATTCCAGCAGTCGTTGCATGAATTTCGAGCTGGAGAACAAAGTTTTTATGATTTCTCTCAAAAAAGTGCGCTACGTCTAAAAGATGAGCTTTCAAAGTATCCTTTTGCTGATGAAGGCACTTTGGTACTGGCTGAATATCAATCACTGGCGACAGACTACCTTTTCATCGGACTACTGCCTTCTAACCAAAGTTTGAAAGTGACCGAAGGGCTAGATATTAGTGCGACGGATTACCTGGATATCTCGAAGATGGATATTGTTGCGCGCCTTGATCTTTCAACATACGACACAGACAAAGAGTCAAACCGTTACCTTACTTATATTAAAGGGCGCGTTGGTCGTAAAGTCGCTGACTTCTTCTTAGACTTCCTTCAAGCAGAAGTAGGCTTGGATGCTAAGCAGCAAAACCAAGTATTGATGCAAGCGGTAGAAGACTTTGTTTCTGACTCTAAGTTAGAGAAAGAAGAAGCGATCAGCTATAAAAAACAAGTTGCGGATTACTGTAACGAACAGCTTAAAGCGGGTGATGAAGTTCAAGTTCGTGAACTTTCTGGAGAATTGCCAGCAAGCACAGATGGTACAAGCTTCTTTGACTATACTAGTGAGCAAGGCTACGAGTTGGAAGACAGCTTCCCTGCAGACCGCGCAACTATGCGTAAACTAACAAAATTTGTTGGTGCTGGTGGCGGTTTGAATGTTAGTTTTGATAGTCTGCTTTTAGGTGAGCGTATCTTCTACGATCCAGAGACAGACACGCTAACCATTAAAGGGACGCCACCGAACCTACGTGATCAACTGACTCGCAATAAGTCATAGTCCGAAGTTATTAGGTAGTAAGCGACAGCCGGTTGTTGTCGCTTGTTTATGTTTAGCAACATAATGGTTTAGAGTTCGCATGAACAAGGAATATCGATGGAACAATCAGTAGCAAAGCCCAATCGCTTTAAAAGACCAGCCACTTTTTTGGTTGCACTCTTGGCTCTGTGGCTACTTCCTTCACTGGCACTCCTTAATCTAAGCCGTTCTTACTCTCACTCGCTCGCTCAAATTGAAGAGCTCGGTATTCGCGTTAATGAACTGAGGCAATCGCTTTATTTCTCTGAGCCGCTGCGAGTCTCTCGTATTAATGATTTAGCACTCGATGCTCAGTTAGTTTATTCGATCCGACTGCAGATAGAATCTGATTTCCAACACGCCTTGTTTCGCCCTGATGTGAACCAACTGCTTTACGTTGCCGATCAATTTTTAGAAAAATTTGATGAATTCATTCCGATAGAAAGTCAGGTGCAATATATCGTCGATAACATCAAAGTGTTACGCACAGATACTGAACTTTCCCCTAAGTTAAAGCCGCTACTCAACGAATTTGGTGTCGTCGTTTTTGAAGCGATGTATTCCGATAACCAAAGTTCATCAGCAACTTATCGCGCCTTTGATTCTATTCTTGAAAAATCTTATTCATTAAAATCCGAAGAGCAAGATGCACTCCAACAATTACTGGCTGATGCTTCAGCATTGCTGAGTGATTACGCTCAGCTCAATTATTTAGTCGATAAAATTAAGAAGAATTCAGTAAACGAACAGATCATTAAACTTGAAGCTGAGTTCCATGATCGTCAATACAACCTATTATTGTTCATGCTAGGTTTAAGCTTAGTGGCAATGATTGCGTTAGTGTTGTGGAGTGTTAGGTCCCAAAAATCGAAGAAAGAAGTAGGACAAGAACTCAGATCGGAACCAGTTATCGCTTCAAGTCAGGAAGAGGCTCAACCTCAGCAGAGTGCTTGCACGACAAGCCCGCAAGCTATTTCACAAAAACCGATTTTGCAAGAACCTATTCCACAAGTTCCGGTTCAGCAAAACTCTATTCAGCAACCCCCAACTCAGCGAACACCAGAACAAGTGCAAGAGCCAGAGATGCACATTGCCAGTGTTACGGATTCAAAGCCAGCGATTGATATTGAAGAGATGCTAGAGACTCTTGATGGCGATACCGAGTCTGTTGAATTGTTGCTAGGGGTCTTTGTCGAAGATCACGCAGATGACTACACCAGATTCAAATCTCTGCTCACCAAGGATGAAACCTCTGCTGCTCGCATTGTGCACAGCTTAAAAGGCGTGGCTGGCAGCATCAAAGCGTCTCGGTTAGCGATCATTGCAGCGACTATTGAAATGACAATGAAGCAGTCCAGAGCCATCAGTGAGCACGATTTAGCTGAACTAGAGCTAGCGATAAAAGCCTCTGTAGATTCTGCTCATGACTATTTAAATACCCAACGTTAACTTTTACAGGTTTTTTGACAATACTCTGACGAAGCGCTCATACAATCCGCGCCCTTAGTCTTTGTCAGAGGTTTATATGTCACGAGTTTCGAGTCGAAATTGGATCGTGTTGGTGCTTAGCATTGTGCTAAGTGGTTGTTCTCTCTTGGAAGTTAAGCTAGACAGTCAAACGACGCCTCTTACTCAGCAAGAGTTACAGGCTCGGATCATGACGCGTGAATACGCCAAGATTTTTTTTACACGAGTAGAAGACTCGGCCGATCTCATTGCGCAATCTTACCCTGCTGATGACACCTTACATCAATCTTATGTGTTGCTTTGGAAGATCCATGCTGAGCAGGGCTTACAACAAGCGGCGTACCAAACTTCCCCAATGTCAGCATTAATTGACTCATGGGTTTTCACAACACAAATGAATCAGTTTTATAGCCAAGGCGATGGCGCGGATCTGTTCGTGACGGATAATGCGGTAGAGACTGCTCGTTCTCTTGACCAAGAAGCTGAGAAGCTAGCAAAGGGTGTATTGAGCTCGAGTGATTTCAAGAACAGCAAAGCGTTCGTCGAAGAGTTTGCCGCGAGTAATCCTTTTAAAGATCTTACCTTCAGAAGCACACCCGCTTACCGTGAATGGCTAAGTTACCTTGGTAAAGACGAATCTCAAATCGTTCAAAGCCTAGGTACCATGCCGGAGGCGATGGGCGATGCATCAGACCGTTTAAGCCTAATGGCTGACCAAACACCGAAATTGATGACGTGGAAAGCTGAGTTGGTGGCGATGAATAGCTCGCTAACGGGTGAAGACCTATCTATGACGCTGGAAAGCCTTCGTCAAACATCAGCAAGCATGCAGGACTTCATTGAGAATAACCCTGAGTACATGCAAACATTGGCTTCTATTATGTCGACAGAAATGCAGCCTCTGCTCAACGACCTAAGTGATAAGACAGATCAAAAATTGGCGATGCTCACTGAAGAACGTGTAGCCTTAGAAAAAATGGTGACACGAGAGAGAGAAGCTCTGGTCGCGATGATTGCGAAAGAGCGTATTGAAATTGCAGGCATTGTGACTTCTGAAAGGGAACTGTTTACACAAGATCTTGATCGCGTCTCTCAAGAGGTGGTGGTACTCGCTATTGATAAACTGATGGACTTGATCAAAGGTGTGATTATTTACTTCATCCTGTTTATCTTGGTGGTGTTCTTTGCACCGTTAGGCATCGGTTATTGGTTGGGTAAACGAACCGCTAGCAAATAAATTCAGTAATTAAGTAGATCAAAAAAGAGCGCTCTAGAGCGCTCTTTTGGCATTTATATCATCAACATTTTTGTGCTTACGCACTAAAGCCTTAGCTTAAGCTTGTTGCTTGCTCAGTTCAGCGGCTTCTTCAGTTTCAAGCGCTGGTGCTGTTGGTTCACATTTATCAACGAACCAACCCATGTAAGACGTTACGATAGTCACGAGGATACAGATGAAGCTCAACCACATGAACGGAGCATAAGAGAGCGTTGCGACACCAAGAATACTCGCCATGTAGATGCCGTTGTCACTCCAAGGAACCATGCCTGAAGTTAACGTGCCACCGAACTCAGCGTTACGAGATAGATTTTTACGTTGGTAACCTAATCGGTCGTAGTTTTTCGCACAGATTTTTGGCGTTAGGATTAACGATACGTACATTGCAGAACCGAATACGTTACCCATGAAGGCCGTGCCGATCGTGCTTGTTGCTAGAGAGCCTGCGCTATTTACTCGGCGCTCGAACACCTTAGCAATCGTCTCTAATACGCCCACTTTATCCAGTAAGCCACCAAAACCTAAACCAAACACAATTACCGCTACCGAACCAAGCATTGAAGACATGCCGCCACGGTTAAGAATCGAGTCAATAAACTCTACGCCAGAGGAGATAGAGAACGGTGCCCAAGCAGTATTGAATGCCGTTAGGAAATCGATATCTTGGATCATGACTGCCCAGATAATACCTAGCAGAGAACCGAAGCTGATTACCGGGAATGAAGGCATGCGGAAAGCCAACAGACCAAGCACGATCAGTACTGGGACAAATGAGTAAGGCGTGATGTAGAACTGAACTTCCATTGCTTTAATGACAGAATCTACTTGGCTCATGTCAACGTTACCTGCGTAGTGAAAACCAAACGCAGTAAACATGATACCAGTAATCACGTAGCTGATTAACGCAACTGGCAGCATGCCCTTGATGTGCTCAACCACTTCAACACCAGACATTGAAGAAGCCAGAATCACTGAATCAGAAAGTGGAGACATCTTGTCGCCGAAGTAACAACCTGACAGCACTGCACCTGCAGTAATCGGTGCTGGAACACCTAGGCCTTGGCCAATACCCATCATCGCGATACCTGCTGTACCCGCAGCGCCCCAAGAAGTACCAGTTGCCAATGCGGTTAGAGAACAGATAATCATGGTCGCTAAAAGGAAGATAGAAGGGTGGATAGCTTTCAGACCATAGTAAATGATAGTAGGTACGATCCCGCCTGAGATCCAAGTACCAACAAGAGCGCCAACGGCTAAAAGTATTAAAACCGCGCCTAAGCCATTGGATATTCCTTTGAGTGCCGCTTTTTCTAAGTCTTTGTATTCGTGGCCAAGGCGAATACCGAGAACCATGATAATGAACCAGCCAATATACAAGGCAAGTTGAATTGGAAGGTCAAGTTTTGCAGTAAAGGAAAAAGCAAGGGATAGAAATAGTCCTAACGCGATGAATACCTGCAATAGGTTCGGTAGGCGAGTTTTACTCTGCTTCATAAAAGCCTCTTGTGATTTCGAGCATTTATAGTGCTTCGTTTTGGTGTGTGGTGCAAAACGGACACTACAGTAATTAGTTTATTATATCGAAAAAATACGTCCAAGTTGTGATATTTGACTGTTAACGCAGTCAATTATGGTTTCATTATCTGAAATATTGTTAAGTTCATGGTTGTTACATGTTGAAACTTGTCGCACGTTGTTTTCGTTTTGTGAAGTATTATTCTAGATAGTATTGATTAAAAAGAGGGATTTACTGTTTGTGACGCGAGTAGGATTAAGCTGCTTTGGCGATGCAAATGTTTGAATTTGAGGATAATGGGCGTTTTATCAATGAGGTGGATATTAAATGTCGATACAGGGATAACTGCACGATTCATTGCGTTCACTTAAAAGAAACGAAAAAGTTACACTTTTTGACAAAAAGCACTTGAGTTCTGTTTCTGAAAAACTTATAGATGGGGGAGAGCAATTTTTAATTTATACATGGAGAGTGAGCGATGAGAGTAGGTCTAGTTGGTTGGCGCGGTATGGTTGGTTCTGTATTGATGCAACGTATGGTTGAAGAGAAAGATTTCGACTTGATTGAACCTGTTTATTACAGTACGTCTCAGATTGGTATTCCTGCCCCTGTTTTGGGTGGTAAAGATGCGGGTCTACTTCAAGACGCTTTTGATATTGATAGCCTAAAACAGCTTGATGCGGTGATTACCTGTCAAGGCGGAGATTACACCTCAAAAGTATACCCAGCACTGCGTCAAGCAGGTTGGAAAGGCTACTGGATTGATGCGGCTTCTACCTTACGTATGGACGCGGATTCAATCATCACTCTTGATCCTGTTAACTTGGCTCAAATCCAACAAGGCATCCACGGCGGGACTAACACTTTCGTAGGCGGTAACTGTACTGTGAGCTTAATGCTTATGGCTTTGGGTGGTCTATACGAGAAAGGCATGGTTGAGTGGATGAGTGCCATGACTTACCAAGCCGCTTCAGGTGCGGGCGCTAAGAACATGCGTGAACTGATCTCACAAATGGGTGTGATCAACGACAGCGTAAGTTCTGAGTTAGCGAACCCTTCAAGTTCAATTCTTGATATCGATAAGAAAGTCGCTGATACCATTCGTTCATCTTCATTTCCAACCGATCAGTTCGGTGCTCCGCTTGCGGGCTCACTGATTCCTTGGATCGATGTGAAGCGTGAAAACGGTCAAAGCAAAGAAGAGTGGAAAGCCGGCGTTGAAGCGAACAAGATTCTTGGCCTAGATGGTCAGCCAATCCCAATTGATGGCACTTGTGTACGAATCGGTGCAATGCGTTGTCATGCTCAAGCACTAACGATTAAGCTTAAGCAAGATGTGCCTATGGACGAGATCGAAGAGATCATCGCGACGCACAATGATTGGGTTAAAGTGATTCCTAATGACCGAGACATCACTGCGCAGGAGCTAACACCAGCGAAAGTAACAGGCACAATGTCTGTACCAGTCGGTCGTCTGCGTAAGATGTCGATGGGTAACGATTTCCTGAATGCGTTCACGGTAGGTGACCAACTACTTTGGGGTGCTGCAGAACCACTACGCCGTACTTTACGCATTATCCTTGCTGAGAAAGCGTAATCGGCAAGATTGCTTAAATTCTATTAGCTGATAAACCGAAAGGGTTGACGATAAACGTCAACCCTTTTTAGTTTATTGATATCTCGTTATTCGGCCTTCGAAACTGCCCTTAAACCTCTTCGCATCTCGAGTCTGCTTTTATTTCTCTTCTGTAACGACACGCTTGTCGGGGTCTGCCAATTCACTCGCACAGTGTTTGCAATACATAGCATCCGAATCATGGCCGGCGCGGTTACAGTTCGGACACTTTACCAACTCTTTGTGCGAGTTCATCTCATTGCTGAGCTCTGCAGTAATAATCCCTGTCGGTACCGCTAAAATAGAGTAACCCAATAGCATGGTCAGAGAAGCGATCGCTTTCCCTAACGCGGTTTGAGGGATCATGTCACCGTAGCCAACCGTCGTAATGGTTACGATTGCCCAATAAATACTGTGGGGAATACTTGTAAAGCCATTTTCTGGCCCTTCAATAACAAAGATAAGCGCGCCGAAGATAACAACTAAGATGCCAACTGTGCTGAAAAAGATCAGTATCTTTCGTCTTGCCATTAACAGTGAACGTAACAGAATGTTTGAATCTTGCAGGTAGCGAACCAGTTTTAGGATTCGGAAGATACGCATCACACGTAGCAGTCTTACCACACCCATAAATGAAGCGCCTGGGAAGATGATCGCTAAGTAGGTCGGAAGAATCGCCAATAGGTCCACGACACCATAAAAGCTGGTGGCATAAGATTTTGGTTTCGGAGAACAATAGAGCCTTAACAAATACTCAAGAGTGAAGAGAGCAGTAAAAGTGTATTCAATATAACGCAGCTGCTGTGACCATTCGGTCATGACATTAGGGATGGACTCTAAGATCAGAACCAATAGCGAAGCCAAGATTGCAACGATCAGAGAAATATCAAATGCACGTCCGGCTGGCGTGTGAGTACCAAAGATAATGACGTACAAATGATGCTTGAGTGGCTTGCGTGACATAAGGAGAGATTCATCTTTTGTTAAATGCATTAACAGTCATTATACAAGCTTCATAATAACGAGGCGAGTGAAAGCCCAATTGCTTTACTCGCCTCATCTATATTGCAATATTGTTGCCCTTTATAGAGCAACGGATTACCGTTAAACGTTATGCCAAACCTGGGAACAAATTACGTAGGCCATTGGCGATGAACTCGATGCCCAATGCGCCAAGAATCAAGCCCATGATACGCGTGATCACGTTGATACCCGTTTGACCTAAAAAGCGAACGATAACCGGCGCTGAACGGAACAAGAGCCAAGAGCAGGTTGCAAACGCAATGATACTAATACCGATGCCGACCGTATCAATAGCAGCAGGGTAACGAGATCCGTAAACAATGGTCGAGCTGATTGCACCTGGGCCCGCCATTAACGGCATCGCCAAAGGAACAACACCGATTTGCTCCTTGCTGATGTATTCAGATTTCTCTTGTTTATTCTGCTTATCTTCACCGAGCTTACCGCTCATCATCGAAAATGCGATGCTCAGTAATAGCAAACCACCTGCAACACGAAATGAATCCAGCGAGATGCTAAACATATCAAGCAGCATTTGCCCCGCGACAAGCGACACAATCAGGATAACGGCAACAGCAATGTTGGCTTGTAATGCGGTCCTGTTCCTCTCTTCTGGTGGCATATGTGCAGTAAGAGAAACAAAAACAGGCATGATGCCGATTGGGTTTACGGCAGCAACAAGCCCAAGGAAGAATTGCATAAAAATTGCGAGTTCTAAGCCTTGCATGAGAGCGATCTCCAGTTAGCGAATTTTAAGGTTGAAGGTTTGATTCGGTGAATAGTCTGAGCGCGTAATGTAAGGGACAAATCGGATTTGCACGAATGAAAAAAACTAACCTGAAATAGGGGATTATTTTTAGAAAAACTAATTGAATATCACTTTTGTATTGGCGGTGTTGCGAGTTGGTTGTTAGTGTTTCATTTTGTAATTTATTATCGAGTAACTGTTAACTGCTGCACGAATTTAATAAAAATTATGTCAAAATCTAGCCCGTGCAACGGTATGGATATACTCTCAGTAGCACGAATATAGCTGTATACATGTAATTTAACTGACTAAAAATGAAACTTTTTTACAGTTTATGACTCTATGTAGAAAAAGTTTGTCTGTTTGCTTGTTTTTTGAACTAACGAAAAATGTGATTTTAATCTATATAAATCATCATCTTAAGTGTGTTTTTGCGATTGCCTTACTACTTTTTGGTTAATTCTTTTTGGGTAACTGATCTGGGTCAATTTTTTTCACACTGTGAAATAATATACTCAGTCCTGAAAGCAATTTACTAAGAACGTTGTTGTTTGAGGTTAAAAGCAAGCAGCGAAATTAATAAAAAGTTTTTAATATTTATTATTTTAGGAGATCCACCATGCCTGTAACTAACTTAGCGGAACTTGATGCTCTAGTAGCACGCGTTAAAGCAGCACAAGAAGAGTTTGCAACATTCTCTCAAGAGAAAGTAGACGCAATCTTCCGCGCAGCTTCTCTTGCTGCTAACCACGCTCGTATCCCACTTGCACAACAAGCAGTTGCTGAATCTGGAATGGGTATTGTTGAAGATAAGGTTATCAAAAACCACTTTGCATCTGAATTTATCTACAACAAATACAAAGACGAAAAAACATGTGGCATTCTTGATGAAGATGAAAGCCTAGGCACAATGACTATCGCTGAGCCTGTAGGTATCATCTGTGGTATCGTTCCAACAACGAACCCAACTTCTACAGCAATCTTCAAATCTCTAATCTCTCTTAAAACACGTAACGGCATCATCTTCTCGCCACACCCACGTGCAAAGAACTCAACTAACGACGCAGCGAAGCTTGTTCTAGACGCAGCTGTAGCAGCGGGTGCACCAAAAGACATCATCGGTTGGATCGACCAACCATCTGTAGAGCTTTCTAACGCGCTGATGAAGCACGACGGTATCGCACTTATCCTTGCTACTGGTGGTCCAGGCATGGTTAAAGCAGCATACTCTTCTGGTAAGCCTGCTATCGGTGTTGGTGCTGGTAACGTTCCTGTAGTTATCGATGAAACAGCTGACATCAAACGTGCAGTAGCATCTATCCTTATGTCTAAAACATTCGATAACGGTGTTGTATGTGCTTCTGAGCAAGCTGCAATCGTAGTTAGCGAAGTATATGACGAAGTTAAAGAGCGTTTTGCTTCTCACAAAGCTCACGTTTTATCTAAAGCTGACGCAGATAAAGTACGTAAAGTTCTTCTTATCGACGGCAACCTAAACGCTAAAATCGTAGGTCAACCTGCTCCTGCAATCGCTGAAATGGCGGGTGTTAAAGTTCCTGCTGATACAAAAGTACTTGTAGGTGAAGGCCTTGGTAAAGTTTCTTACGATGACGAATTTGCTCACGAGAAACTGTCTCCAACTCTAGGTCTATTCCGCGCAGACGATTTCGAAGACGCTGTTGCTCAAGCAGTAACTATGGTTGAAATCGGTGGTATCGGTCACACATCTGGTCTTTACACTAACCAAGACGTAAACGCAGATCGCATCCGTTACTTCGGTGACAAGATGAAGACGGCTCGTATCCTAATCAACATCCCGACTACTCACGGTGGTATCGGTGACCTGTACAACTTTAACGTTGCACCTTCTCTAACTCTTGGTTGTGGTTCATGGGGTGGTAACTCTATCTCTGAGAACGTAGGTCCTAAGCACCTTATCAACAAGAAAACTGTAGCGAAGCGAGCTGAAAATATGTTGTGGCACAAACTACCTAAGTCTATCTACTTCCGTCGTGGCAGCCTTCCAATCGCTATGAGCGACCTAGAAGGTAAGAAACGCGCATTCCTAGTAACGGACCGTTTCCTATTCAACAACGGTTACGCAGACGATGTAGTACAAATTCTGAAAGCGCAAGGTATTGAAGTTCAAGTATTCTTCGATGTAGAAGCGGATCCAACACTGTCTGTTGTTGAGAAAGGCGCTGAAGCAATGAAGAGCTTCCAACCTGACGTAATCCTTGCTCTAGGTGGCGGTTCTCCAATGGATGCTGCTAAGATCATGTGGGTTATGTACGAGCACCCAGAAACTCACTTCGAAGAACTAGCAATGCGCTTTATGGATATCCGTAAACGTATCTACAAGTTCCCTAAAATGGGTAAAAAAGCTGAGCTAGTATGTATCACTACTACTTCAGGTACGGGTTCAGAAGTTACGCCATTCGCGGTTGTTACTGACGACAAAACAGGTGCTAAGTACCCGCTAGCGGATTACGAAATCACGCCAAACATGGCTGTTGTTGATGCTAACCTAGTAATGAACATGCCTAAGTCTCTAACAGCGTTCGGTGGTTACGATGCAGTAACTCACGCTCTTGAAGCTTACGTATCAGTTCTTGCGAACGAATACTCAGATGGTCAAGCTCTACAAGCTCTTAAGATGCTTAAAGAATACCTACCATCAAGCTACAAAAACGGTTCAGCAGACCCAATCGCTCGTGAGAAAGTACACAACGCTGCAACGATTGCTGGTATTGCCTTTGCGAACGCATTCCTAGGTGTATGTCACTCAATGGCTCACAAAATTGGTGCTGAGTTCCACCTACCACACGGTCTTGCAAACGCACTACTTATCTCAAACGTTGTACGTTACAACGCGAACGATAACCCAACTAAGCAGACTGCATTCTCTCAGTACGACCGCCCACAAGCACGTCGTCGTTATGCTGAAGTTGCTGACCACCTAGGCCTAAGCCAAGCTGGTGACCGTACTGCTCAGAAGATTGAACGTCTACTGACTTGGTTAGAAGAGCTTAAAGTTGACCTAGACATCCCACTGTCTATCCAGGCTGCGGGTGTTAACGAGTCTGACTTCATCGCTAAACTAGACGAGCTAGCTGTTGAAGCGTTCGATGACCAGTGTACAGGTGCTAACCCACGTTACCCTCTAATCACTGAGCTTAAAGAAGTTCTAACAACGTCTTACTTCGGTAAAGCATACGTTGAAGGTGAAACTTTTGAAGGTACGACTGTAATTTTGAAGAAAGCTGACCAAAAGCCAGCTGAAGAAAAAGCAGCACCAAAAGCTAAAAAAGAAAAAGCTAACGCATAATAAGTAAGCATTAGTTTGAGATAGGTTTTCGCTAGCACGATACTTATCTATCGGGAAATTCAAAGCCCCAACCGAAAGGTTGGGGCTTTTTTTATGTGAATTGAAATAGGTTTGTTTTTATTATCCATTTACACCTATGCAGACGCTTAAACCTCCGCAGCTACAACCCGTCCACTAAAGTAATCATTAGAGACAATGTATTCCGTTGTTCTGGTCAGTTCGTCTTGCAGTTGTGCCCAGTGACACCCATTGAGTTTGCCTTCGGAGTTATGAACGGCAGGGACAACACCGCCGACTCGAATACCAAATGGCGTCAGCTCTTTCGCCCAGCTATGGGTAAAGCCGGTAATCATGGAGTTTGCGCTCTCTAAGCCGGACACATCATGAAAGTCATCATGAGATATTACATTCACAATCACGCCTTCTTTATCCTGTTCACGTAACCTCTCTGCACTGATTTGCCCAAATGCGAAAAGGGTCGATGCCATAGCTGAGAGATCATTGATAAAGCTACTGACAGGCTGATCGCCAATTAGGCTTGGCATCGGGGAGCTTATCCAATTATTGACCAGTACATCGGGCGTAGTGTTGAAGGTGGTTTGAATAAAATCAAACACGCTGAGAATTGCTTGGTTGTCATTACTTTTGAGCGTGTAGTGGTAAACCGAGTCAGAAAAACGAGCACATTGTAAATAGGTCGCTTGAAGTGCTTCCGTGTCTTTATCACAAAGGATGACTGTGGCTCCAAGGTTAACAAAGTGGTTCGCAATCGTCCCTCCGAGTTGCGAGCCTGCAGATGTCACCAATATGATTGAGCTTTTTATTTCCATCCCAGCACCTAAATAAATCGTCCATGTCGGATAAGGATGGGTTAAATTTCATACAATGGGTGTGAAGAGGTTCAAACTAAGGCGTGCCAATTGATAAGTTTTTATGAACTTAGTGGCAGCTCACATTTCGCAGTAACTTCAAGTAGTAATCGACAACTCGTATTTCATGTTCACCCAAGGCTGGTGGTTCATATCACGCATGTGAATGATTTGAAATGCGCGAACTAATCAAGAATAGCAGTGGATAGAGAACGAAAAAGAGGAAAGGTAAGTGACCGCTATACTTGAGCTTGAATTTGGTACTGACGCTGGGCAGTTGATAGTTCATTGTAGAGCGTAGCAAGTGGCAAATCAGGTACCTGTTTGTTTGCCAATTTACGTCGGTCATGACCAGAAAGGTTTTGGTAAACCTCTTCGGGTAAGTCGGCTGTATCTTCAGGCATGAAGGCAAGCGCTTCCGGTTTCAAGTAATGGCTGAGTTTTGCGCTGGCAAGGCTAGCTTGATGAAAATGATTAGATTGCTGAGCTGAAATCTCATACGAAGATTGGTTCGAACGCAGCTGCTGCGGTTCTGCAACGCCGAAGTGTTTACGCAGGCGATCTTCAGTTGTCTCTGTGACTTCAATGGTGTCAATCGGCGTGCAATCACGAACGTCATTAGAAAACATAGACAACAGCAACGCGAAATCTGCACGGCGACCTTGCTCAACCGCTTGGCTGATCCCGATGCCGAACTTCAGTTCGTTGATGATTCCTGCTTTGTCTAAAGTATGTATTTGCATGCTGCCTCTCATTGGATACACCTTTAACGGCATGGAGTCGGCAAACTTTAGTGTTTAATTACAGGCAAATAGAGAATTTATGCAGGGCGGGGAAGAGTGCTAGGAGTTGGTCGAGAAGTAAGCTCTCTTGGCTAACTGGCTAACTGGCTAACTGGTTAACTGGTTAACTGGTTAACTGGTTAATTGGTTAATAGGCTAAGAAAGGTCTAGATTTTGTGGAATACGACAGATACAAAAAAGCTCACGCCGAGGCATGAGCTTTCAATAGATAACTCGCTATAAATAGCGCAGCGTAAGTAATAATTACTTAGCTAGGTTCTCTTCTACGAAAGACCAGTTTACTAGGTTCCAGAATGCAGCCATGTAGTCAGGGCGAACATTGCGGAAATCGATGTAGTAAGCGTGTTCCCATAGGTCAACAGTTAGAAGTGGAGTAACACCTTCTTCTGTTAGAGGAGTAGCAGCGTTAGAAGTATTAACGATGTCTAGAGAACCGTCAGCTTTCTTAACTAACCAAGTCCAAGAAGAACCGAAGTTGTTGATTGCTGAATCAGTGAATTTCGCTTTGAATTCTTCGAAAGAACCGAATGCAGCGTTGATAGCTTCTGCAACAGCGCCAGTTGGTTCGCCGCCTGCTTTAGGAGCAAGACAGTGCCAGTAAAACGTGTGGTTCCAGATTTGAGCAGCGTTATTGAAAACACCACCAGTAGAAGTCTTAACGATCTCTTCTAGTGTTTTGCCTTCAAACTCAGTACCTGGGATAAGACCGTTTAGCTTAACAACGTAAGTGTTGTGGTGCTTACCGTGGTGGAAATCTAGCGTTTCTGCTGAGATGTGTGGTTCTAGCGCGTCTTTCGCGTAAGGAAGAGCCGGTAGTTCAAATGCCATTGCTCAATTCTCCATTGATATGAAAGAGTTAACTCTTTCGATTGCTTCCAGTGATATTATTATTCATGGTTCGCTTTACAGCCAACCATGGTCAATTTGCTGACTTGCGATATAGTTTAGCAAGTTTTTACTTTATTAAAAGCTTAATTCATCACTTTTGTGTGAATTGTTAGCTTAGCTCGTAAACCGCTTTTTTTATATGGTTTTTATTCTTTTGGTTTGGGGTAGAATAAAGGCAATAAAAGCCGTAATCCATTAACGAGGAAGCAATGGAAACTATCGATAAAATCAAACAGCAAATTGAAGAAAACACCATTCTACTTTACATGAAAGGTTCTCCTAAGCTGCCAAGCTGTGGTTTTTCTTCTCAAGCATCTCAAGCTCTAATGGCATGTGGTGAAAAATTTGCTTACGTAGATATCCTACAAAACCCTGACATCCGTGCAGAGCTTCCAGCTTACGCACAATGGCCAACGTTCCCACAACTTTGGGTTGACGGTGAGCTGATCGGTGGTTGTGACATCATTCTTGAGATGTTCCAAAAAGGCGAACTTCAGCCAATCGTTAAAGAAGCGGCTGCTAAAGTAGCTGGCGACGACGCTGAGTAAGCTTTAAGCCTTTGCGCTTAAATATTGAATGGAAGGGGCCCTTAATGAGGCTCCTTTTTTGTTTGAATGGTTTGAAAGACTCGATAAGGAATGAACAATGGACGTAAAACTTCATTATGTGCATGACCCAATGTGCAGTTGGTGCTGGGGTTATAAGCCAACATTAGAACTCTTAAAACAGCAGCTACCTGCGAGTATTGAGTTTAACTACGTAGTCGGTGGTTTGGCCCCTGATTCTGAAGATCCAATGTCAGAAGAGATGAAAGGTAAACTGCAAGCTATCTGGAAGCAGATTGAAGCTAAGTTGGGTACTGAGTTCAACCACGAATTCTGGACTGAATGCCAACCAGTTCGCAGCACTTACCCTGCTTGTCGTGCCGTGATCGCTGCTGGTTTTCAAGACCATTACGAAGCGATGCTTGAAGCAATTCAACACGCTTACTACCTTCGTGCGATGTTGCCACACAGTCAAGAAACGCATTTGCAGTTAGCTGAAGAGCTAGGGATGAATGTACAACAGTTTGAAAATGATCTTTCTAGTAAGTTATTGGAAAGCGAATTAGATGACCAGTTAGGCTTTAAAGAAGCGATCGGTGTGCATTCTTACCCGACGTTAATGCTTGAAGTAAATGGTATTTTTACGGCAGTAGAACTGGATTACCATTCAACGGAAGCGACGCTTAAGTCTATTCGCGAAGTATTGGTGAATAACGCTCCCGCGGCATAATTCTGCGAGAGTTGTCTGTATTAACGTAAATTATGTCCAAGGCTTACTCATCAGAGTAAGCTTTTTTTGTTTGGCGTCGCTGGTTCATTGAGAGTGAGGGGGAAGGAAGAGTGGAATGAATCCCTGGAACAAAAAAGACCGCACAAGGCGGTCTTTATAATGTCTTTCTTTAGCTTACAGCTTACAGCTTACAGCTTACTACTTACGGTTTATTGCGTATTGATTCTTAGCTAAAGAACCCAATTACAGAACCATAGCCGCAACCCAACCGAATACGATCAGTGGGATGTTGTAGTGTAAGAATGTCGGTACAACGGTTTCCCAAACGTGCTCATGCTGTCCATCAGCATTAAGACCCGATGTTGGACCTAATGTTGAGTCAGAAGCAGGAGAGCCCGCATCACCTAGCGCTGCAGCTGTACCTACTAAAGCGATCGTTGCCATTGGTGAGAAACCAAATGCTGCCGCTAGAGGAACGTAGATAGTCGCAAGGATTGGAATCGTAGAGAACGAAGAGCCGATACCCATTGTTACCAATAGGCCAACGATTAGCATAAGCAGTGCCGCTAGAGGTTTGTTGTCACCAATGCTGGTTGAAAGTGCTTCAACCAGAGATTCAACGCCACCTGTTTGCTTCATAACTGCCGCAAAACCTGCCGCTGCGATCATGATGAAACCGATCATTGCCATCATGTGAACGCCTTTAGTGAAGACATCGTGTGTCTCTTTCCAAGCGATTACACCACCGAAGGTGAATACCATGAAACCAGCCAAAGCACCGATGATCATAGAACCTGTCGATAGTTGAACCGTTAGCGCAGCAACAATACCCGCAGCAGCCACTAGGATGTGCTTCTTGTTGATCTCTTTCACTTCGGTTGAAACAACAGTATGAGACGTTTCTTTGTATTGACGTGGCTTACGGTAAGTAAAGAACACGGCCGTAAGAAGGCCAAAGATCATGCCTGCAGCCGGTAACAACATCGCCATTGGTACTTGGCTTGCTACTACGTTTTCAAGACCGTTGTCGTGAAGGTTTTTTAGCAGGATGTTGTTTAGGAAGATGCCACCAAAACCAATCGGTAACACCATGTAAGGTGTAATCAGACCAAAAGTCAGCACACACGCAACCAGACGACGGTCTAGGTTCATTTTTGCGAATACGCCTAATAGAGGTGGGATTAAGATTGGGATAAAGGCGATATGTACAGGGATTACATTTTGCGAAGACATGGTCACTAGGATCAAAGACGCTAGGATGCCATATTTTAGACCATTAGATGCTGCACTGTTCTCTTTACCGTGAATACGCTTAATGACGCTTTGAGCAAGCAGGTCTGTGATACCAGAACGTGAGATAGCAACAGCGAATGTACCAAGCATAGCGTAGCTAAGTGCGATAGTTGCACCACCACCTAATCCACTTTCGAAAGCCGCGACTGCGTCGTTCAAGCCCATACCAGAGGCTACGCCACCGATAATTGCGCTGAACGTGAGAGCAACGACTACGTTTACGCGCATCAAAGCTAAAACAAGCATGATGCAAACTGAAATTACAACAGGATTCATATTATTCTCGGGATGTTGTGTTTTTTATGAAGGCAATACGAGTGAACGTTTACCGACTCTATTTTTTATTCTTCGTCAACAAGAGGCCAACCACCAAGGGCTTTCCATTTGTTTACAATGCCGCAAAATAACTCTGTGGTTTTTTGCGTATCATACAAAGCAGAGTGTGCTTCTTTGTTGTCAAATTCCATCCCTGCAGTGCGGCAAGCTTTAGCCAAAACGGTTTGACCGTAGGCAAGACCACTAAGAGCTGCAGTGTCAAAAGTAGCAAATGGATGGAAAGGGACGCGTTTAAGCTTACAGCGCTCACTTGCTGCATTAACAAAGTTCAAATCGAATGTAGCGTTGTGAGCAACCATGATTGCGCGACTGCAATCTGAAGCTTTTTGTTCTTTTCTCACTAGCTTGTAGATTTCTTTAAGGGCTTCTTGTTCCGACACAGCACCACGTAATGGGCTAAATGGGTCTTTAATTCCGTTAAAGTCTAATGCTGCCTGCTCTATATTTGCGCCTTCAAAAGGCTCAATGTGAAAATGAAGCGTTGATGCAGGGTGCAGATCTCCGTTCTCATCCATTCTTAGTGTAATGGCACAGATTTCTAATAATGCATCGGTTTCAGCGTTAAACCCTGCGGTTTCCACGTCGATGACCACTGGGAAATAGCCACGAAAGCGTTTTTTAAGGGTCAGAGCTTCGTTTTCTACAGTCATGTTAGCCCAAATATGTGTGATTAAGGCAGCATTATTGCAGATAATAGCAGTGATAAAAACTAGGGAAGGGCAATAAATCATAAATTAGCCAACCTATTTCGGCTTGATAATTGCATATTCAAACGTGATGGAAAAATGCGGCAATTGGCTGCATTGTTAAACGAATTGCTTAAGAGATACTCCACTTTATGAAGAAACAACTCATAACAGGTTCAATGCTATTTTCGCTACTTATGTCGTCATCGGTATTGGCACAAGAAAAGCGTTACGGAGCATCTCCTCTACAGTCGACGTGGGAGATGGTGGCTAACACGCCACTAGAATGTCGCTTGGTTCACCCTATCCCCAACTTTGGTGATGCTGAGTTTTCATCTCGCGCGAGTAAAAAAATCATTTTGGATTTTGAGCTTAAAATGCGTCGCCCAATGGGGGCGACACGCAATGTAAGCTTGATCTCTATGCCACCAGCTTGGCGTCCGGGCGAAAGTGCTGACCGCATGACGACCATTAAGTTCTTCCAACAATTTGATGGCTATGTTGGTGGTCAAACCGCTTGGGGTATTTTGAGTGAGTTGGAGAAAGGGCGTTACCCGACATTCAGCTATCAAGAGTGGCAGAGCCGAGATCAGCGAATCGAAGTTGCACTATCATCGGTATTATTCCAAGAAAAGTATAATGTGTTCAGTGACTGTATCGCCAACTTATTGCCTTACAGCTTCGAAGATATCTCTTTTACTATCTTGCACTACGATCGTAACAGCGATCAGTTGAATAAGTCTTCACGTAAGAGACTCAGCCAGATTGCCGACTATGTTCGCTATAACCAAGACATCGACCTTGTGCTGGTGGCTACATACACCGATTCCGTCGATAGCAAAGGTATTAGCCAGAATCTTTCAGAGCGCAGAGCGGAATCATTAAGAGAGTACTTTAAATCTCTAGGCTTGCCAGAAGACCGTATTCAAGTACAAGGTTATGGTAAGCGTCGTCCAATTGCTGACAACAACTCGCCAATTGGTAAAGACAAAAACCGACGTGTTGTTATCTCTTTAGGTCGCACACAGGTGTAAGCTGAATAATAGCTCGTTTTGAAATGGCAAAGCCCGTTTTCACTGATGACGGGCTTTTTTATATTTTAAATTTGAGTCGTTGTTTAAACGTAATTTGTTTAGTTCAAGCGGAAGCGTGCGATCATTTCACAGTTGGTCGCGGTATCGATCTTTTCCACCATAGAAGCAATTTTAGGGTTGGGATGGCGTTTCATGAAATCGATAAGGGCTTTCTTACAGCAACCAATTGAGTCAATGAAGCTTGAACATTGCGTATTGGGACATTGCGGGATCAGTGTCAGTACTTTTTCTGAAGCCAATTGGAGATACTTGAGTTCATATTCAGTATCGCCGGCCCATCGCCAAAACTGAGCGAGGTTGTGACAAGAAATCACAGAGATAAGTAAGCGCTCGTCCGCTTGGATATCGGTACGTTCAGTAATTTTTTCGCTTAAACTCAATGCTTGCTGATAGTGAAGAATACTTTGTACAGGATCGTCGAGCTGCAATGCCGTATCGGCAAGTAACGTGTGTTTTTCCCATTCGCTAATCATTGTGTTACCTCACTAATCAATAGGGGACTTAATTTAAATGATAATTATTATCATGTAAAGTTTCATCAGTGAGAATGTTGTAATAATTAGTAAAGAATATCGATTATTAATAGAGCTACAAAAAAAGCGAGCTTTATGCTCGCTTATAGTGTTTATTCCATAGCCAAATATTGCAGAGGCTACGAAGGGTTAACCTTCTAGACCAGCACTTGCTTGTTTGTTCTGAATAAGCTCAATCATGTAGCCGTCAGGATCTTTAACGAATGCGATGTGAGTAGAGCCGCCTTTTACAGGGCCCGCTTCACGTGTCACATTACCGCCTGCTGCTTTAATCGCGTCACACGTTGTGTAGATGTCATCAACTCCGATAGCAACGTGACCAAAAGCTGAGCCAAGGTCATATTCAGTCGTGCCCCAGTTGTAAGTCAGCTCAATCACAGCGCCTTGAGATTCGTCACCAAAGCCAACGAAAGCCAGTGTGTATTCGTACTCTTTATTCTCGTTCTTACGTAACAGCTGCATGCCCATTACATTGGTGTAGAACTCGATAGACTTGTCTAGATCACCAACGCGTAGCATGGTGTGTAAAATACGGCCGTTTGACATGATTTGCTCCTAGCTTTAATTATGTATACGTTTTTGTAATTCTGTTTTATGCCGCTAGAAAAATGCGGCATTGTT
>NZ_JBGONH010000004.1:0-73259 GCF_041439075.1 Vibrio sp. FF145 | reverse complement strand
TAGCTTCTTAGCTTCTTAGCTTCTTAGCTTCTTAGCTTCTTAGCTTCTTAGCTTCTTAGCTTCATTCGCTTAGAGCTAGCCTAGACGTCGGTTTTTTCCTTGAACTCACACAAGTCTTCAATGATACAGCTGCCACAGCGTGGTTTACGTGCGATACAGGTGTAACGTCCATGAAGAATGAGCCAATGGTGGACATCCAGTTTGAATTCTTTTGGGATGACTTTAAGTAGCTTTGCTTCGACATCGTCGACGGTTTTACCCATCGCTAGCTTAGTGCGGTTTGATACACGATAGATGTGAGTATCAACGGCAATCGTTGGCCAACCGAAGGCGGTATTTAACACTACGTTTGCAGTTTTGCGGCCAACGCCTGGAAGGGCTTCTAATGCAGCGCGATCTTCCGGCACTTCACCATTATGGAGGTCCAGTAGCATACGACACGTTTTGATGGTGTTTTCTGCTTTTGAGTTAAACAGGCCGATGGTTTTGATGTACTCTTTTAGGCCATCGACACCTAGGTCGAAAATAGCCTGTGGAGTATTAGCCACAGGATAAAGCTTATCAGTGGCTTTGTTAACGCTGACATCGGTTGCCTGCGCAGATAAGAGCACGGCGATCAGCAACTCGAAAGGGCTGTTCCAGTTAAGCTCGGTTTCTGGATTTGGATTGTTTTCTCTCAAACGCTCAAGTATTTCTACTCGTTTTACATTGTTCATAGCGACATTACTTTCAAATAGTTAGGGCTTGAGTTCCGGCGAAGTTCTTTCAAACTTACTCGTTTTAAAATAACAAGTTTCGCAATGGTTCAGGCTTTATCATCGGTTACGCGCTCTTATGAGCGTCATTATTATGTTTACTTGGTCAATCTATTTACCTTCTGAGCGGTTGAGCTACTCAGCAGGATTTAAGCTACTGTAACTTATCAGGCATTGGTAACACGAGCGCGTTCAATAGCTGGTTTTTCTTGTTTTGGCTGTCTAGATTTAGCTTGGTTGTCGATGATGTTTTTCAAAGCAATTAAGAAACCAACACCAATGAAGGCACCGGGTGGTAGCAGGGCTAACAAGAAGCTGTTATCAAATTGGAATATCTGGATTCGTAACACCGAAGCCCAATCACCAAGGAGTAGGTCTGCGCCATCAAATAGAGTTCCGTTACCAATAACCTCGCGCATCGCACCCAATACAACCAGTACCGATGTCATGCCAAGACCCATCCAGAAACCATCTTGAGCAGCAGGTAAAACTTCGTTTTTAGACGCGAAAGCTTCCGCTCGGCCAATGATGATACAGTTGGTTACGATCAGCGGGATAAAGATACCCAAAGAGAGGTAAAGGCCATACGCGTAAGCGTTCATCAGAAGTTGAACACAGGTTACTAGTGAAGCAATGATCATCACGAATACTGGAATACGCACTTCTTTTGGCACATGGTTTCGAACCAAAGATACAGACACGTTCGAGCCGACTAGTACAAGCAAGGTAGCGATACCTAATCCAAGAGCGTTAGTCACAGTCGAAGAGACAGCCAACAGCGGACATAAGCCAAGGAGTTGTACTAGGGCAGGGTTATTGGCCCACATGCCATTTTTGATCAGTGTTTTATGGTCACTCATTATTCACCACCACAATTTAGAGGTTGAGCAAGCAATGCTTGGTTGTTTTGATTAACGTATTGCACCGCTTGTTTCACTGACTTAACGACAGCTCTTGGCGTAATGGTTGCGCCAGTGAACTGGTCAAAGTCACCACCATCTTTACGAACCTTCCAACGGTCAAGATTAGAATCCGTCACTTGCTTACCAGCAAATGAGAGAATCCAATCACTCACACGCAAATCAATCTTATCACCCAAACCTGGAGTTTCTTGGTGAGAAAGCACGCGAGTACCTAAAATAGTACCGTCGATCTTCATTCCAACAATCACTTTAATCGCACCGTTGTAGCCGTCAGGGGCAATCGCTTCGATCGCAATCGCACTCGGCTCACCATTGATTTTAGCAATGTAAGCCGGCATCGCTTGCTCAGTACCAAGCTCTTCTGCTTGAACCAAAGTACAAGACGAAAACAGCTCGTTGTCGTGCAGATCGTGTGGGATCACTTGGTTAAGAACAGACAGTAACTGAGCCTGTTCTTGTTGTTTGATCTGATCTTTGGTCAGGTAGTGAGTTACCGCGACCAAACCCGTCGAAGCACACGCAAAAATCGCGAGTACAAGGCCGTTTTTCTTAATTGCATTTAGCATGGTATCCGCTCCCTTTAGTGGCCGTATGTACGAGGTTTGGTGTAGTAGTCAATCAGTGGAACACACATGTTGGCTAACAATACAGCAAACGCCACGCCATCAGGGAAACCACCCCAACTGCGGATGATAAAGACTAAACCGCCGATCAGAGCACCAAACACCAAGCGACCTTTGACTGTCGTGGATGCTGAAACTGGGTCGGTCGCAATGAAAAATGCGCCGAGCATAGTCGCACCAGACAATAGATGGATGGTCGGTGATGCGGTCTCGCCAGGAGTGAACATCAAGAACATTAGGCTAAATAGGGTCAAGCTTCCCAGAAACGCTACTGGGATATGCCATTGAATCACGCGTTGCTTGATAAGCACTAAGCCACCAATAAGGTAAGCAAGGTTTACCCACTCCCAACCCACGCCAGCTAACCAGCTAAATTGAGGTTGAGACAGAGCTTCAGACGCTGTGTTGCCTGCCGTTAATGCGGTTTTGAAGGCATCGAGTGGCGTCGCCATTGTGGTTCCATCAATCCCTAAACGAGCTTGTTGTAGAGATAATCCTTCATTATTGAAGCCAGTAAAGATCATCAAGAATGAGTCCACAAAGCTGGTTGCTTCAGCGGTTAAGCTCGCGGGAGCATTCCAACTGGTCATCTGAACTGGGAACGAGATCAGCAAAACAACGTAAGCGACCATCGCTGGGTTAAATGGGTTTTGCCCAAGTCCGCCGTATAGGTGTTTCGCGATGACAATTGCGAAGAACATACCTATCACTAGAATCCACCACGGAGAGTGTGGAGGAATCGCGACACTGAGTAGCCAAGCGGTGACAACAGCACTGTAGTCACGTAGCGCCATCACTGGCGGGCGCTTTCTTAGCAGCATTACAGCGGCTTCAAAGGTAACAGCAAGTGCAATAGCAAATACTAACTGGATGAGCGTACCCCATCCAAAGAAGTAGGTTTGAGCTAGTAGACCTGGCAATGCACAAATAGCGACCCATTTCATGAGATCAGGGGTGCTTCTACGATTGTGCGCGTGCGGTGAGCTGGCGATAAAGAAGGCCACTACTCTTTCTCCTCATTATTCTTTTTGTCTTGCTCTTGCTGCGCCTTTCTTGCTTTAGCACGAGCAATCGCTGCAGCAACCGCTGCTTTTTTAGGATCGACTGGTTCTTGTTGAGTTTCAGCCTTTAATTCAACTACAGGTTCAACCACAGATTCAGGTGTTTCTGCTGACTCTTCCTGTTTCGCTTGTTGTGCCTTTCTTGCTTTAGCGCGAGCTATTGCCGCGGCAACGGCAGCTTTTTTAGGATCCACTGGTTCTGATTGAATTTCAGCTTCCACTTCTACTTCAGGAGCGATTGCTTCTGCTTCGACCTGCTTAGCTTGCTGTGCTTTCTTCGCTTTAGCGCGAGCTATTGCGGCAGCAACTGCATCTTTTTTGGCATCACCAGAGCTTTCAGCTGAAGCTTCGCTTTCTGTTGGAGTAGAAGATTCCGCTTGTTGAGCTTTCTTGGCTTTAGCGCGAGCAATGGCCGCAGCGACAGCATCTTTCTTGGCATCGCCAGAGCTTTCAAGCGGAGCTTCACTTGCTGTTGGAGTAGAAGATTCCGCTTGTTGAGCTTTCTTGGCTTTAGCACGAGCAATGGCCGCAGCGACTGCGTCTTTCTTGGCATCGCCAGTGCTTTTAGCTGGAGCTTCACTTTCGGTTTGAGCAGCTGATTCTGCTTGTTGTGCTTTCTTGGCTTTAGCGCGAGCGATAGCTGCAGCAACAGCATCTTTCTTAGCGTCGCCAGTACTTTCAGCCGGAGCCTCACTTGCGGTTTGAGTAGCAGATTCTGCCTGCTGAGCCTTCTTGGCTTTAGCACGAGCAATAGCGGCAGCGACAGCATCTTTCTTAGCATCGCCAGTACTTTCAGCTGGAGCTTCACTTTCGGTTTGAGTAGCTGATTCCACTTGTAGAGCCTTCTTGGCTTTAGCACGAGCGATAGCTGCAGCAACAGCGTCTTTTTTGCCATCACCAGAGCTTTCTGCAGGAGCATCAGTTGCTGCTTGTTGTGCCTTGCGCTCTCGAGCTTGTCGTTTACGTTCTTCACGCAGTTTCGACATTTCAGAATTGTCTGGTTCAGCGCTATCCGCTTTCTGAGCCGCAGCTTGTTTTGCTTTTGCCTTGGCAATCGCAGCCGCAACCGCAGGTTTCACCGCTGGTTCCGCATTAGGAGCTTGGTCTGCTGTCGCTTTTTGTGCCTTAACACGCGCAATCGCCGCAGCAATTGCATCGTCACCGTCGGCTGATTTCATGTCTTTACGACGGTTGTCAGCTGCTTTCTTAAAGCGGTTTTCACGTTCTGCTTTGTCGCGCTCCATACGAGCGTTTTTCTCTTCGAAACGAATCTTGGCGCGCTCTGCTGCAGCGGCTTCATCTTTTCGAGTTTTGATCTCAGCTTTTGCTTGGCGATAGTACTGAACAAGAGGAATTTCACTTGGGCAGACAAATGCACAAGCACCGCATTCAATACAGTCTTTAATATTCAGTTCTTCACACTTATCCAACTCGTTGGCTTTCGCATGCCATTGCAGTTGTTGAGGAAGAAGTGATGCGGGGCAAGCCTCGGCACACGCGCTACAACGAATACATTCCATCTCGTAAGTGCTTGGAGAGATCTCACGACGCGTTGGTGCCAAAATACAGTTCGACGTTTTAGTGATTGGCACATTGGCATGTGGCAAGGTGAAGCCCATCATAGGGCCACCCAAAATCAAACGCGGAAGCTTTTTATCGGCTTTGTAGCCAAACTCTTCAAGTAACTCATGTACTGGTGTGCCTAATAGCGCCCAAACATTACGAGGTTGCTTAAAGGTTTTACCGGTTAATGTCACAACGCGGTTAACCACAGGTTCGCCGTCAATTACCGCTCGCTTAATCGAGTAAAGAGAGCCGACGTTCTGAACCAAAACACCAATGTCTGCAGGGATGCCGCCAGCCGGAACCTCTTTATTAGTAAGGATCTTTATCAGCTGTTTCTCACCACCTGAAGGGTATTTAGTTGGGATAACACGAATGACGATATCTTTGTCTTTCGCTGCAATCTCAAGTGCTTTTATCGCGTCTGGTTTGTTGTCTTCAATGCCGATAACCGTCAGCTTTGGTTGAAGAATGTGTTCAACCACTTCGATGCCTTTTAATACTTCGTCGGCATGTTCTTGAAGCAACTTGTCATCAGAGGTGATGTAAGGTTCACATTCCGCAGCATTGACGATCAAAATGTCGGTACGACCTAAGCCTGATTGAAGTTTCTTAGCCGTAGGGAAGCCTGCGCCGCCCATGCCTGAAATACCAGCTTGGCGAATCACATCAAGCAGTTCGTCAGAGGTCTTTGTCGAGAAATCTTCAACTGGATTTTTTTCAATCCAAGCGTCTAAGCCATCAGGTTTAATAACCACGCACACGTCGCTCAAGCCTGAAGGGTGAGCGGTGGTTCGTGGTTCGATAGCGGTAATCACACCCGATGTTGGTGCATGTACTGGCAAAGTAAAACCAGTCTCTAAGGCCGTCAGTTGCTGACCTTTGAGTACGGCATCACCGACAGCAACCAATAAGTTACCAGGCTTACCTATATGCTGTTTCACTGGAAGAACGATTTCTTCTGGGAGCCTTGCATGCACGATGTCAGTAGTATTCGACTGTTTCTTGTTTTCAGCAGGGTGCACACCGCCCGGGAAGTTCCAAATAGAGCCCGTGCGAATTTGTTCAATTAAAGAGATCATACTAACCCTATGCCTTAGGCTCTGACGCGGTCGCATCAGTTGCTTGGTTAGTGATATCAGTAACAGGAATGATGTTCATCTGCCATTTCCAATTTTCAGTCGTTGTTGCCACTGGAATCATTTCGATACAGTCAGTAGGGCACGGTGCGACACATAGATCACAACCTGTACATTCATCTTTGATTACTGTGTGGAGTGCCTTGGTGCCACCAACAATGGCGTCAACAGGGCAGGCTTGAATACACTTGGTACAGCCGATACACATATCTTCATGAATGAAGGCAACGGTTTTTACTTTGTTATCTAAGTCATGAGCGGAGTCTTCAACTTCTACGCCCATTAAGTCTGCGAGCTTCTCAATGGTTGCTTGGCCGCCTGGAGGACACTTGTTGATCTTGTCTCCGTTCGCGATCGCCTCTGCGTATGGGCGACAACCAGGGTAGCCACACTGGCCACATTGAGTTTGCGGTAAAATGGTATCGATTTGATCAACGATAGGATCGGCTTCTACTTTAAAGCGAATAGAAGCAAAGCCTAAGATAGCGCCAAAAACGGCGGCTAAAACGGCGAGTGCAATGATTGCAATTAAGATGGTACTCATGCTTACTTCACCAACCCAGTAAAGCCCATAAATGCCAGAGACATTAGGCCTGCTGTGATCATCGCAATCGACGCGCCTTTGAATGGCATTGGAACATCAGCAACCGCAATACGTTCACGCATTGCAGCAAATAGGATCAATACAAGAGAGAAACCAACCGCAGCGCCGAAACCATAGATGATTGACTGAATGAAGTTGTGGTTTTCATTGATGTTCAGAAGTGCCACGCCTAATACCGCACAGTTGGTGGTGATAAGCGGCAGAAAGATCCCCAATAGGCGATATAGTGTTGGGCTGGTTTTGTGAACGACCATTTCCGTAAATTGAACAACCACCGCGATAACCAAGATAAAGCTCATGGTACGCAGGTATTCAATACCCAGAGGGGTAAGGATGTAGGTTTCTACTAGGTATGCAGATACCGACGCTAACGTTAGAACGAAAGTCGTCGCGAGGCCCATGCCAATAGCAGTCTCCAACTTCTTGGAGACGCCCATAAATGGACATAGCCCTAAAAACTTCACTAGCACAAAGTTATTGACTAGCACTGTGCCAACCAACAACAAAAGGTATTCGGTCATAATGGATTAATTCTTGAGATTCCGATCCCGATATTATCCTGTTTTGCTCACCTAATAACAACCAAGGATCACTAGGGATTTAGACACTTGGTGAAAAAAACATCAGGTAATCGATTGATTACCAAAGCTGCAGTAAGTATAGACATAGATTTTGATGGTGTGAGCGTGCAGCGGTATATCACAATGATCTTTGTCTGATCATTTGAGTAGTCAGTGATTTCACTTTTGTCTTCGGCCAAAAGGTCGAAATTGGTTGAAGTAAATAGCGAACTTTTGAGTCAATTGATTGTTGCTAACTCAAGGCTGTTGCTCGGTTGCTTAGAGGGCTTTTAGGGAAGTGAGTACGTTAAAACGCAAAAAGCCGCATCGAGTGATGCGGCTTCTTTAAATTTGGCCCCCTTGTCGAGACTTGAACGCGGGCGGCTAGCACGGTCCGACGATTCGGGTGTGACATTAACTTGGAACAAGTTAGTCGCAGTTATATACGAAAAAAGCCCAATCTTTCGATTGAGCTTTTTTCTGAATTTGGCTCCCCTTGCAAGACTTGAACTTGCGACATACGGATTAACAGTCCGCCGTTCTACCAACTGAACTAAAGGGGAATTGCTTGTTAGCGACGCGAATTCTAATAAGACTCCTATTTTCTGTCAATAAAAAATAGCAGAAAAAAATAAGATAAAAAACTTTACTTTCTTGAACGCCTTATCAGGTTTAGCTTTGCTTTAGTTATCCACCAAAATTGTGGATAAGTATGTGCGTGAAACTTTAACAACAATAATTGGGATAAATCTGAAAATGTTAAAATCTGCGGTAACGTGATGTATTTAAAAGTTTTATATCGAAACATTACGATTGTATAACTTTTTAAGATTATAAAATAAACAGTAAAACAAGTGCTATTTTTAGATTTTTTGGGGAAAAGTAGTGGATTAAAAATCGAGTAATTTAGCTGAAGAGATCTTGCAGGGGCACGGATAATACCAAGTTCCAAAAATAAAAGCTATAACTGATATCTAATCTTAAGATGCATTTCTCTAGATAATAGTTGCAACGACACTCCTCCTAGAGTGACAATGACCTGATTAAATAAACAGTATGGAAATGGCGACCTATGAGTAAACTCTTTGACTTGGTATCGGACTACAGTCCGTCCGGTGACCAGCCGACGGCGATTACCAAATTACTAGATGGACTAGATTCTGGTTTGGCACATCAAACTCTATTAGGGGTAACGGGCTCTGGTAAAACCTTTACTCTTGCCAACGTCATTTCTCAATCTCAAAGACCAGCAATCTTGTTAGCGCCTAACAAAACGTTGGCAGCTCAACTTTATGGTGAGATGAAGTCATTCTTTCCAAATAATGCCGTTGAATACTTCGTTTCTTACTACGATTACTACCAGCCTGAAGCGTATGTACCAACCACAGATACGTTCATTGAGAAAGATGCGTCGGTGAATGCTCATATCGAGCAGATGAGACTTTCGGCGACCAAGGCCTTATTAGAGCGAAAAGACGCCATCATTGTAGCTTCTGTATCGGCTATCTATGGTCTTGGTGATCCTAAATCGTATTTGAAAATGATGCTTCACTTGAGTCGTGGTGAGGTTATGGATCAGCGTGATATTTTGCGCCGTTTGGCGGAGCTACAATATTCAAGAAACGACGTCGCATTTGAACGAGGTCAGTTTCGCGTGCGTGGTGAAGTGATTGATATCTTCCCGGCTGAATCTGACCAAGATGCCGTGCGAATTGAAATGTTCGATGATGAAGTGGATTGCATCAGTATCTTTGACCCACTAACTGGTGCGGTTAAGCAAAGAGACCTGCCTCGCTTTACGGTTTATCCAAAAACGCACTATGTAACTCCACGAGAGAAAATCCTTGAAGCGATTGAGAAGATTAAGGATGAGTTGCGTGATAGAGCTCAATATTTAAAAGACAATAATAAGCTTCTAGAAGAACAGCGTATCTCTCAAAGAACTCAGTTTGATATCGAGATGATGACCGAGCTTGGCTTCTGTTCTGGTATCGAAAACTATTCACGATACTTGAGTGGCCGTGCTGAAGGGGAAGCGCCTCCGACGTTATTTGATTACTTGCCTGATGATGGTCTGTTGATTATCGATGAGTCACACGTGACCGTGCCGCAAATTGGTGCGATGTATAAAGGTGACCGCTCTCGTAAAGAAACCTTGGTTGAATTTGGTTTCCGTCTGCCTTCGGCACTGGATAACCGTCCAATGAAGTTTGAAGAATTTGAGTCTATAGCCCCGCAAACGATTTTTGTGTCGGCCACGCCAGGCAGTTACGAAATCGAAAAATCAGACGGTGAGATTGCTGATCAAGTGGTGCGTCCTACTGGTTTGTTAGACCCAATTATCGAAGTAAGGCCAGTCGCGACTCAGGTTGATGACCTTTTGTCTGAAATCAGAATACGTTCAGTGAAAGAAGAGCGTGTACTTGTCACGACGCTAACTAAGCGAATGGCAGAGGACTTAACTGAATACCTGAGTGAGCATGGCGTTAAAGTTCGTTACTTGCACTCTGATATCGATACCGTTGAACGCGTAGAAATTATCAGAGACCTACGTTTGGGCGAGTTTGACGTGTTAGTGGGCATTAACTTACTTCGAGAAGGTTTGGATATGCCGGAAGTATCGCTGGTGGCGATTCTTGATGCTGATAAAGAGGGCTTCTTACGTTCTGAGCGTTCTTTGATACAGACCATTGGCCGTGCAGCTCGTAATTTGGAAGGTCGAGCAATTCTATATGGTGACTCGATTACTAAGTCAATGAGAAAGGCGATTGATGAAACCGACCGCCGTAGAGAGAAACAGCAGGCCTATAACGAAGAGCAAGGTATTACGCCGCAAGCGCTTAAACGTAATATCAAAGACATTATGGAGTTGGGTGATCTAACCAAGTCGAAGCAGCAGCGCCAATCGAAGCAAGTTCCACTATCTAAGGTGGCAGAACCTTCTGAAAACTATGCAGTGCTTACGCCACAACAGCTCGATAAAGAGATCAGTAAACTGGAAGCGGCGATGTATCAGCATGCTCAGAATTTGGAATTTGAATTGGCGGCACAGAAGCGCGATGAAATTGAACAATTGAGAAAGCAGTTTATTTCTAATAGCTAACCTTACTTCTTGCTTAAGGCGTTTATACCCATAAAATAAGAATTGAGAGTGCTTCAGACAAAAAACAGCCAGTAGTAAATGTTCTACTGGCTTACGTCTGTGGACACAAAGTCCACTAACAACGTCAGTTGGCTAGGTGACCCGAAGGTCAGTTAGATAACTGCATCGTTCGTGCCAAATAGATAACACATTGATTGTTTGAAGCAAGCAAACGAACACAGTATAAACAGTGTGGTTAATTTGCATAATGCAAAGCGGAATGCGATTATAATAAGAAATGCAAATTATAAATGGCTAGGATATGCAATCAAAAACGTTAGATAACAAATCGAAGTATTTGTTAATGGTAGAAGATACCGCGTCGGTAGCAGCGTTATATCGATCGTATCTTACACCGCTCGAAATTGATATTAACATTGTTGGTACTGGCCGCGATGCAATCGAGAGTTTGAACCATCGAATCCCAGACCTCATTTTATTAGATCTACGCCTGCCCGATATGACGGGTATGGATGTACTGTTTGCTGTAAAACAAAAATATCCGGAAGTTCCCGTTATCTTCATGACTGCTCACGGCTCTATTGATACCGCAGTAGAAGCCATGCGACATGGTTCCCAAGATTTCCTTATCAAGCCGTGTGAAGCCGACCGACTTCGTATTACGGTGAACAACGCGATCCGCAAAGCCACTAAACTTAAAAATAGCTCGGAACATCCAGGAAATCAGAACTATCAAGGCTTTATTGGCAGTAGTCAAACCATGCAGCAGGTTTACCGAACGATCGATTCTGCCGCATCGAGCAAAGCCAGTATTTTCATCACAGGTGAAAGTGGTACCGGTAAAGAGGTATGTGCTGAAGCCATTCACGCTGCGAGTAAGCGTGGCGATAAGCCATTTATCGCAATCAACTGTGCAGCGATTCCTAAAGATTTGATTGAGAGTGAATTGTTTGGTCACGTTAAAGGGGCCTTTACTGGAGCAGCAACGGATCGACAAGGCGCAGCTGAACTTGCAGATGGTGGAACCCTGTTCCTCGATGAATTGTGCGAAATGGACTTAGAGCTGCAAACTAAGCTACTCCGCTTCATTCAAACTGGTACCTTTCAAAAAGTCGGCTCTTCGAAGATGAAGAGTGTGGATGTTCGTTTCGTATGTGCAACGAACCGCGACCCTTGGAAGGAAGTTCAAGAAGGTCGCTTTAGAGAAGATTTATACTACCGTTTATATGTGATTCCACTGCATTTGCCGCCATTGCGTGAGCGTGGTGAAGATGTCATCGAAATTGCATATTCATTGCTGGGTTATATGTCTGTCGAAGAAGGCAAGGCGTTCGTACGTTTTGCTGAAGAAGTACTCGATCGCTTTAATCAATATGAGTGGCCGGGGAACGTTCGTCAGTTACAAAATGTGTTGCGAAATGTAGTGGTACTGAATAATGGTAAAGAGATTACTCTCAATATGCTTCCACCGCCATTGAACCAACCAATTGAAAACAGTCTCCGTTTAAAAGAGAAGCAGAACGAAGACATCACGGTAAAAGATATTTTCCCATTGTGGATCACTGAGAAAACGGCTATCGAACAGGCCATCAAAGCGTGTGACGGTAACGTTCCTCGTGCGGCAGGTTTCTTGGATGTCAGTCCATCGACGATATACCGAAAATTGCAAACATGGAATGCGAAGCAGTAATCACCAAATAATAAGAAAAGAGCAATGATGATAATATTAAATCAGCAAAAAGTTGATGAGCTTGCCGGTGAAATAGGGCAAGAGAATGTCCCAGTGTTACTGGAAATATTTTTAGGTGAACTGAAGGGATACTACGAACATTTGGAGCTAAATAAAGAGTCAGACACATCTAAGTATTTAGCGGATATTAGCCATGCACTTAAGAGTAGTGCTGCGAGCTTTGGTGCGGACTCTTTGTGTAGTTTCGCGATTAGCCTAGACGCAAAAGTGAAACAAGCGCTGCCAATGACAGAGGTCGACTTTCAAGGTATGCAGGATATTTTGTTATCCACCTACCAAGAGTACCAGCAGTTAATGACAGAGCTTTAACGCTCTAAAGTGGTCAGTCATCAATGAACTTAAAAAGGAGCATCGTGCTCCTTTTTGTTTTTGTTTGGTAAATAGATTCAGAAAACCGAGTTAAACCAACTGATCCCTAATTGCTTGTTGGAGTTTTACGCGGTCGTGTCTCCAATCTCTATTTGGAGAGGCAAGGTCAGCAGTCACGCAATTCCATAGCCCTTCAAGTTCCGGATGGGGCGCGTTACCCAATACAATGTCGATTTTTCTTGTCTTGCAGGTACGTTCACACCACTCCAATTGCTCTTGTAGCGTCATTTTCCCTGCAGGTCCATGCTCTGGCGACAGGTTTTCAACGAAGATAACCTTGGCTTTAGTATTATCTGCGATCGCTTTACCAATCTCTGGCAGTAGAAGGGGCGGCATAACACTGGTTAGAAAACTTCCCGGACCAAGCACGATACAGTCTGCTTGTTCGACAGCTGCAACGGCTTCTCTGGTCGCAGGCACTTCTGGAGACAAGTCCATCATGCGCAGTTTTTCTGTCATGTCATCAACGTTGGTTTCGCCGGTTACCCAACGGCCGTCCATTGATAAAGCGGTGAGATCGGAAGGGTGTTCCGTCATTGGTACAATATTTACATCGACCTTAAGCATGTTACGAATCAGGTTGATTGCTTCCAATGGGCGAACAGAAAGGTTGTCTAGCGCAGTAAGCATCAGGTTTCCGAGGTTGTGACCATCGAGTTCACCTTGACCGCGAAATCGGTATTCGAACATCATCGAACTGATCGAAGGCTCGGTGATTAGCTGGTTGATACAGTTACGAGTATCACCCCAAGCGATGCCACCTTGGCAATCTCGAATACGCCCGGTTGATCCACCGTTATCTGTGGTTGCAACAATGCCTGTCGCATTGCTACCAAAGTCTTTTAATGCCGCAAGCATACGACCTAAGCCGTGACCACCACCAATTGCGACCACTTTTTTTGAAGAGTAAATATTCATTTTTTGTTCTTGTTAGATTATTACCAACTATAATTTAGGTTAAATGCTTCTCGTCAGATACTCAACAAGAGTTATTTTGAGGGTTTGATACGTTTTTTTTGCCGATGTGACTCGTTTTTTGTCATCAAAGCTAGATTCACGTACAAATATTAAGTATTTTATTACTCAGCTACTGCGCGTGTGAATATAAAGCGCAGTTGCCATAACTCCGAGCTCTCGCATGCTAAGTCGCACAGTGGTATTTGCTGTACCGATACGCATCAAGAGCCAGTGACATGTTGTCACAAGGGCTTAATTGGAAATGATTATGCCTCCCGTGTTTGGAAAGGTGTTCCGTGGCGCAACAATTCGAAGATAGATTCCATCGCAAGTTTTATTACTTGCGCTTGTCGGTTACAGACGTCTGTAACTTTAAATGTACTTACTGCTTGCCAGATGGTTATAAACCGTCAGGGCAAAAAAACTCGTCTTTTTTAAGTGTTCCTGAGATCAAACGCGTTGTTAAAGCGTTTGCTGATTGTGGTACCTCAAAGATCCGCATTACTGGCGGAGAGCCGAGTCTGCGTAAAGACTTTCCTGAAATCATACATACCGTTGCTTCTACTCCAGGCATTGAAAAAGTAGCCACCACAACGAATGGCTACCGCATGGAGAAACAAGTAGGGCAATGGCGTGATGCTGGTTTAACCCATATAAACGTGAGCGTGGATAGCTTAGATTCGCGCATGTTCCATCAGATCACTGGTGAGAACAAGTTTACTGAGGTTATGCGAGGTATTGATAAAGCGTTTGAGGTTGGCTTTGAACAAGTCAAAGTCAACGTTGTATTAATGAAAGACCTCAACAGTCAGGAATTACCAGCCTTCCTTAATTGGATCAAAGACAAACCTATTCAATTACGTTTTATCGAGCTGATGAAAACCGGCGAGATGGACGAGTTGTTCGATAAACACCATGTGTCCGGCGTTGCGATTCGCAACCAGCTTATTGCTAATGGTTGGCTGTTAAAAGTCAAAGCTGTTAATGATGGCCCTGCGCAAGTGTTTGTCCACCCAGACTACCAGGGTGAAATCGGTTTGATCATGCCTTACGAGAAAGACTTTTGTGAGAGTTGTAACCGACTGCGTGTTTCTGCGACCGGTAAACTTCACTTATGTCTGTTTGGCGACCATGGTGTTGAACTGAGAGATCTGATTCAAGAAGATCAACAAGAGCAAGAGCTCATTGATCGAATTCAGGCTCAGCTTCAAACCAAGTCCGTTAGCCACTTCTTACATGATGGCAACAGCGGCATGACTCCAAATTTGGCGTCAATCGGCGGTTAACCCGCTATATACTCTAAAGCATTTTATCGCTCAGCTTCTTTAAGGTGGGCGAATAAGTCTAGGGCGTGTTGCCCTTTCGAGTTGATTTTTGCAGCGAGTTGCTGGGTATTTATACAAGGCAGAGGCTTTGATGTGTAGCTAGCCTACATGAGAAGCCGATAACGCAGTAGAAATGACCAGCAAATGCTGCCCGAAGGGTTCGGCTAAAAGCGTTTTACTCTTTGTTGAGGGAGATTTGCTTAGAATGACTAGGCGACTTCCCCCTCGCCGCGATTAAAACGCTTTTATCTCGAACAAAATTTAATCACGAAAGGTCAACACGCCCTAATAATTGAAAAAATTTATTATAGGTGAACAAATGGGTCACGCAGAAAGCAAATTTCAAGCAGCGAACATTGCAGTACTAACGGTTTCAGATACTCGTACAGAAGAAAACGACACGTCAGGTGGTTACCTAGCTGAGCATGCTAAGGAAGCTGGTCACAACGTGGTTGATAAGCAAATTGTTATCGATGACATGTACAAGATCCGTGCGATCGTATCTCAGTGGATTGCTGATGACAGCGTCCAAGCGATCATGATCACTGGTGGTACGGGTTTCACTTCTCGTGACAGCACCCCAGAAGCACTTAAGCCACTGTTCGACAAAGAAGTAGAAGGCTTTGGTGAGCTATTCCGCCAAGTGTCTTACGAAGAGATCGGTACTTCGACGATTCAATCGCGTGCAATCGCGGGTTTTGCTAACCACACGGTTATCTTTGCGATGCCAGGTTCTACAGGTGCGTGCCGTACAGGTTGGACTAAGATCATTAAGCAACAGATGGATGCTAGCCACCGTCCTTGTAACTTCATGCCACATCTTTCTGTATAAGGTGGTTTGAGCATGAGCCAATTTACTCACATTAACGCGTCTGGTGAAGCGAACATGGTCGATGTGTCGGCTAAAGCGGAAACTGTACGCGAAGCGAGAGCGGAAGCTTTCGTTCAAATGTCAGCAGAAACGCTAGAACTGATTGTTTCTGGTAGCCACCATAAGGGTGATGTTTTTGCGACGGCACGTATTGCTGGCATCCAAGCAGCGAAGAAGACGTGGGACTTGATTCCACTGTGTCACCCTCTACTACTAACTAAAGTAGAAGTGCAGCTAGAAGCTATCGAGTCTGAAAACAAGGTTCGCATTGAATCTGTTTGTAAACTTGCGGGTAAGACGGGCGTTGAGATGGAAGCGCTTACGGCTGCTTCCGTTGCTGCGCTAACGATTTACGATATGTGTAAAGCTGTTCAAAAAGACATTGTTATCGAAAATGTACGCCTGTTAGAGAAGACGGGTGGTAAATCTGGTCACTTCAAGGTGGAATCATGATTACTGTACTGTTCTTTGCTCAAACTCGTGAACTTGTCGGTGTCGATAGCCTAGAAGTCGATGCACAATTCAATACTATTGAAGCGATTCGCAGCCACCTTGTAACACAAGAAGGCAAATGGGATATCGCATTGGAGGAGGGCAAACTTCTGGCTGCGCTTAACCAATCAATCGTACCTTTGACAACTGAAGTGAAAGACGGCGATGAAGTGGCTTTCTTCCCACCTGTTACTGGAGGTTAGCCATGAACGACTCTCGAGTTATTGATCCAAGAGTAGTAGTTACTGCAGAAGATTTTTCTGTGGGTGACGAATACGATTATCTAGCTCAAGGCACAGCTGCAGGAGCGGTAGTGACGTTTGTTGGTAAAGTTCGCGACATGAACCTTGGCGACAACGTGATTGGTTTGTCTCTAGAGCACTATCCGGGTATGACAGAGAAGTCGCTGAGCGAGATCTGTGATCAAGCTGAAGCGCGCTGGCCTATTCAGAAGATGCGAGTGATTCACCGTGTTGGTGACCTAGATATCGGTGACCAGATTGTTTACGTTGGTGTATCCAGTGCGCACCGAGGGGCTGCCTTCGAAGCGTGCGAGTTTGTTATGGACTTCCTCAAAACCAAAGCGCCGTTTTGGAAAAAAGAACGTACCACTGAAACAACTCGCTGGGTTGATTCTCGCGATTCTGATACCAAAGCTGCAGAGCGCTGGAAAAAGTAAATTATCCCACATAATGTTTCGTCCTTAACGTGATAACGCATTTCAGGTTAGGACTTAGGTAATAAAGCCGACGTTGAACGTCGGTTTTTTTGTGCGTGCAACAAAGTCATTTATAAAAAATAGGGTGTTTATTAAATGATTAATCATTCGAGTTGCATATAAATTCTTTGGCTTATTTTTTCTGTACTGGTGCAGCTCTGCATCTGTTTTGGTGCAGTGCATTATGCTGTTTTGTATAAAGTGATAATCCTCACAAATAGTACAGTCTATTTAGGGGATATGTGATGTGCACTTAGATTTAATGTGGCATTAATGTTAACTTATCAAAGATGTTCTAGCATAAGATGCTAAAAAAAAGTATCAACACAGATACATCAACACTAAAGGCTGTTATTTAATAAATCCCTATGTGTAACTCACTATTCATTAGGATTTTATTAGATATTTACACTGATACCTTGAGTATTTCGGAGAATTATCCGATTTTTTGCGACTTGTTTATGGCAAATTACTTCAATGGTTGATAGTGTGTGCCTCAATCTTTGTAAGGTTTTAGATTTTTATGCTTATATTTTAAGCTAAATAAATCTAAATCACTGCCGTTCAGTGAACTTAGCAAAGAAGTCATGGATGCAATACGAAAAACTTGGAGTTTATTAAATGTACAAGAATAAAATCACTCAGGCCCTTCTTCTAGGTGCTGGTTTGGCAGTGGCTGCCACTTCTACTCTTTCTATCGCTGCTGAAGTTCCAGCAGGTACAGAACTAGCAAAAGTTCAGGAACTTGTTCGCGGTAACGGTACTGAAGTTGCGACTATCGACCCACACAAATCTCAAGGTGTACCAGAATCTCACGTAATTCGTGATCTTCTAGAAGGTCTAGTGAACCAGGACGGTGAAGGTAATACTATCCCTGGCGTTGCTGAGAGCTGGGAAACGACAGACAACAAAACATTCACTTTTCATCTACGTAAAGATGCAAAATGGTCTAACGGCGATCCTGTAACAGCTGAAGATTTTGTTTACAGCTGGAAACGTGCAGTTGATCCTGCCACTGCTTCTCCATACGCTTGGTACATGGAATATACCAAGATGGTGAATGCGAAAGACATCGTAGCGGGTAAGAAAGACAAGAGTGAGCTAGGCGTTAAAGCTGTAGATGCAAACACACTTGTTGTTGAATTAGAAACAGCGGTACCATACTTCGTAATGATGATGGGCCACACAACAGTGAAGCCAGTACACAAAGCAACTGTTGAAAAATTCGGTGACCAATGGACCAAGCCGGGTAACTTCGTAGGTAACGGCGCATTCTCTGTTGATAAGTGGGTTGTTAACGAACGTCTAGTTCTAAAGCGTAACGACCAATACTGGAACAACGACAAAACTGTTCTAAACAAAGTAACCTTCCTACCAATCGAAAACCAAGTTGCGGAAATGAACCGTTTCCTATCTGGTGAAATCGACTTCACAAATGAACTTCCAACTGAGCACTTCAAGCGTCTTAAGAAAGAGCACGCAGAAGACGTATCTGTAGCCGGTAACTTGTGTACTTACTACTACATCTTCAACACGAAGAAAGCTCCATTTGATGACGTTCGCGTACGTAAGGCTATCTCTTACGCAATTGACCGTGACATCGTGACTGACGCTATCTTAGCGCAAGGTCAAAAACCAGCATATTTCCTGACGCCTGAAATCACAGCGGGCTTCGATCCTGAGCTTCCTCAGTACGGTGCAATGTCTCAAAAAGAACGTAACGTAGAAGCGGCTCGTCTTCTTGAAGAAGCGGGTTACGGCAAAGACAATCCACTAAACTTCAACCTACTTTACAACACTTCTGAAAACCACAAGAAGATTGCTGTAGCACTAGGTTCTATGTGGAAGAAAACACTGGGTCTTAAAGTTACACTTGAAAACCAAGAGTGGAAAACTTACCTATCTTCTAAAGATTCTGGTGACTTCGAAGTAGCTCGTGCTGGTTGGTGTGGTGACTACAATGAAGCGTCGTCATTCCTAACGCTAATGAAGAGTAACAACACTACCGGTGGTGTTCACTACGACAGCGCGGCTTACGATCAAATCATTGATAAAGCACTGAACTCGACTTCAGAAGAAGAGCGTAAAGCACTTTATCTTGAAGCTGAGGCGCTAATGGCTAACGATATGCCTATCGCACCTATCTATCAATACGTGAAATCACGTCTACTAAATCCGCACGTTGGTGGCTTCCCTACGAACAACGCGGAAGATAAGATCTTCTCGAAAGACTTATACATCAAGGCTCAATAAGCTTCGATTCTAAAAAGTTAATATAACTATAACGATACAGATACTACATGCGTAACACGCGCATGTAGTGTCTTTCTAATTTTAATTGTCACAGACTGAAAGAGTGAGTTTATGCTTAAATTCATTATGAAAAGGATATTTGAAGCGATTCCAACGATGTTGGTGTTGATCACTATATCTTTCTTTCTCATGCGTTTCGCACCGGGTAACCCGTTTTCAAGCGAGCGTCCATTACCGCCAGAAGTTATGGCTAACATCGAAGCTAAATACGGCTTAGATAAACCAGTATTTGAACAGTACACCACGTACTTAACCAACATCCTTCAGGGTGATTTTGGTCCATCTTTCAAATATCAAGATTACACAGTAAATGAGCTGATCGCTGTAGCACTTCCAGTATCTGCGAAGGTAGGCTTCGTTGCCTTTATCTTTACGCTAATTATGGGGGTCACCGTCGGTACTATAGCCGCGTTGAAGCACAATACCTGGGTCGACTACACCATAATGTCGACTGCCATGCTCGGGGTGGTGATGCCATCCTTCGTGTTGGCACCTGCGCTTATTTACCTTTTCTCCCTGCACTGGAATATATTCCCAGCAGGTGGTTGGCATGGCGGCACCTTCGCGTACATCGTGCTACCTGTTATTGCGATGTCTCTTCTATATGTAGCTACCTTTGCTCGTATCACTCGCGGTAGCATGATTGAAACACTAAACAGTAACTTTATCCGTACTGCTCGTGCTAAAGGTCTAAGTTACCGTTATATCGTTCTTAAACATGCGCTTAAGCCAGCAATGCTACCTGTTGTTTCATATATGGGGCCTGCTTTCGTAGGTATCATCACAGGTTCAGTTGTTGTTGAAACCATCTTCGGCCTACCGGGTATCGGTAAGCTGTTTGTTAACGCCGCGTTTAACCGTGACTACTCGTTAGTAATGGGTGTAACCATCTTGATTGGTTTCCTATTCATCTTATTCAACGCAATTGTTGATATTTTACTAGCGCTTATTGACCCGAAAATTCGCTACTAACAGGGACGCATGGTTATGTTGAAGAAAAAAGAAAACTTAGAAGCGATCGAAAAATTCTCTGAGAATTTGGAAATTGAAGGTCGTAGTTTGTGGCAAGATGCGCGTATTCGTTTTATGCGCAACAAAGCGGCAATGATCAGTCTGTTCATTCTAATTATCATGGTGCTTTCGGTAATCTTCTTACCTATGTTGGCGCAGCATGCTTACGATGATACTGATTGGTACGCAATGCACGTTGGTCCAAATGCGGATCATTGGTTTGGTACTGACAGTTTAGGTCGTGACTTATACGTTCGTACGATGATCGGCGGCCGTATTTCTCTTATGGTTGGTGTGATGGGCGCATTTGTAGCGGTACTGATTGGTACGCTTTACGGTGCAGCTTCAGGTTTCATTGGCGGTCGTACTGACCGAGTGATGATGCGTATCCTAGAGATCTTGTACGCCGTACCATTCATGTTCCTTGTGATCGTACTGGTAACATTCTTTGGTCGTAATATTGTACTTATCTTTGTTGCTATCGGTGCTATTGCTTGGCTCGATATGGCACGAATCGTACGTGGTCAAACGTTGAGTCTACGTAGCAAAGAATTCATCGAGGCTGCTCACGTATGTGGTGTAAGTAAATGGAAGATCATTACACGTCATATCGTACCGAATGTATTGGGTATTGTTGCGGTTTACTCGACGCTACTTATTCCGAGCATGATCCTTACTGAATCATTCTTATCTTTCCTTGGTCTTGGTGTTCAAGAGCCTATGACAAGTTGGGGCGCGCTATTACAAGAAGGCTCGCAAACAATGGAAGTTGCTATTTGGCAACTGGCATTCCCAGCGGCATTCATGGTAGTTACGCTGTTCTGCTTTAACTACGTAGGTGATGGTCTGCGCGACGCGCTTGATCCAAAAGACAGATAAAGAAATAGCAAATAAAAATACAAAAGCTATAAAAGATTGAAGGAAGCAATGATGAGCTTATTAGATGTCAAAGATCTGCGCGTCGAATTTACCACGCAAGATGGTATCGTAACCGCAGTAAACGACTTGAACTTCTCACTTAACCAAGGCGAAACGCTGGGTATTGTTGGTGAGTCGGGTTCAGGTAAATCACAAACGGTATTTGCACTGATGGGACTGCTGGCGAAGAACGGCATCATCTCAGGTAGCGCAAAGTTTGAAGGCAATGAAATTCTTAACCTGCCTGAAAAAGAGCTGAACAAAGTACGTGCTGAACAGATCGCGATGATCTTCCAAGATCCAATGACGTCACTGAATCCTTACATGAAAGTATGTGACCAGCTGATGGAAGTACTGATGCTGCATAAAGGCATGGGTAAAGCAGAAGCGTTCGAAGAATCAGTGCGTATGCTGGAAGCGGTGAAAATCCCTGAAGCACGCAAGCGCATCACTATGTACCCGCACGAGTTTTCGGGCGGTATGCGTCAGCGTGTGATGATCGCAATGGCACTGCTGTGTCGCCCTAAATTGCTTATCGCTGATGAACCAACAACGGCACTGGATGTAACCATTCAAGCGCAAATTATGGAATTGCTGAACGAACTTAAAGATGAGTTCAATACGGCAATCATCATGATCACCCATGATTTGGGTGTTGTTGCTGGCTCATGTGACAAAGTACTGGTGATGTACGCAGGTCGTACAATGGAATATGGCACGGTTGATGAAATCTTCTACGAGCCAAGCCACCCTTATGCGGAAGGCCTGCTTAAAGCAATTCCTCGTTTGGATACCGAAGGTGAAATTCTACCGACGATTCCAGGTAACCCACCTAACTTACTTCGCCTACCAACAGGTTGTCCTTACCAAGACCGTTGTCACCGTGTAATGGACCGTTGTAAGCAAGAAGCACCGATTCTACAGCCATTTGCTAAAGACCGTCAGCGTGCTTGTTTTTCAGACTGGGAGACTTGGACAAAATGAGTAAAGAATTACTATTAGATATTAAAGACCTAAAAGTTCACTTTAGCATTGCGGCTAAGTCTGCTTGGCCTTGGGCGAAACCATCAAACCTTAAAGCAGTCGATGGTGTTGATGTTCATCTTTACGAAGGCGAAACGCTAGGTGTGGTAGGTGAGTCTGGTTGTGGTAAGTCGACTTTTGCACGCGCAATTATCGGTTTGGTTGAAGCGACTGAAGGTCAAGTGATGTGGTTAGGTCAGGACCTGACTAAGATGCAAGAAGTGAAACGTCGTGAGACTCGTAAAGAGATTCAGATGATCTTCCAAGATCCGTTAGCATCACTCAACCCGCGTATGTCAGTAGGCGACATCATTGCTGAGCCTCTAGAGACTTTCTTCCCTGAACTTTCTAAACAAGAAGTGAAGGACAGAGTTAAAGAGATGATGGCAAAAGTTGGTCTACTACCCAACGTAATCAACCGTTACCCACATGAATTCTCTGGTGGTCAGTGTCAGCGTATCGGTATTGCACGTGCACTTATCTTGAAGCCTAAGATGATCATCTGTGATGAACCTGTTTCTGCACTGGATGTCTCTATCCAAGCTCAAGTAGTTAACCTTCTGAAAGAACTACAGAAAGAGCTTGGTTTGTCTTTGGTATTCATCGCGCACGATTTGTCAGTGGTTAAACACATCTCTGACCGTGTATTGGTGATGTACTTAGGTAATGCTGTTGAGCTAGGTGAATCAGATGCCTTGTTCTCAGACCCTAAGCACCCATATACCAAAGCGTTGATGTCTGCAGTTCCAATTCCAGATCCTCGCTTAGAGCGGAGTAAAACCATTCAGATGCTGGAGGGTGATCTACCGTCACCAATCAATCCACCATCAGGTTGTGTGTTTCGTACTCGTTGCCCGCAAGCAACAGAGGCGTGTGCGCAAACTAAGCCAACTATTCAAGGCGATGACGTTCACGCAGTATCTTGTTTGCACGTACAAGTCTAGAGCCTATTTAAAACGGTTCAGCCTGTGACAGGCTTAAGCGCGACTAGTTATTAGAGTCGCGCTTTTTTTGTGTCTAAAGTTCCATATTAAATAAGCTTCATCAAATAATTTGAACAACTAAGCCAACTTCTTCTAGTTTAGAAAAAGTTGGCTTTTTTTATACTAGAGAAAAGTATGGATGACAGAGGTTTGGATATGGGCAAGTTAGTTGAAGGTGTTTGGCATGATGTTTGGTACGACACCAAAGAAAGTGGTGGCAAGTTTGTTCGTGAAGATGCAGGCTTTCGTCACTGGGTAGAGAATAAAGCGTCCGCGCAGTTTCAGCCTGAAAGCGGCCGTTATCACTTGTACGTATCATTGGCTTGCCCTTGGGCGCACCGCACCCTTATCTTCCGAGATCTTAAAGACCTAACCGATCACATTGACGTGACGGTGGTTTGCCCAGACATGATGAGTGATGGTTGGCAAATGGGGTTACCTGAACCTCTGTTCGGCCATACGCGCATGCATCAAATCTACACTCAAGCCAAACCTGACTACTCGGGTAGAGTGACGGTGCCTGTGTTGTGGGATAAAAAGACTAACACCATTGTGAGTAACGAGTCGTCTGAGATTATCCGTATGTTTAACTCAGAGTTTAATGAACTGACAGGCAACACCGATGATTACTATCCGTGGGAACTGGCAAAGAAGATTGATGAGTGGAATGACTATATCTACCCAAACATTAACAACGGTGTGTACCGAACGGGCTTTGCAACGACACAAGAAGCCTACGAAGAAGCGTATGATGCGTTATTTGAAGCCTTAGACAAAGTAGACGCTCACCTTAGCGAACATCGCTATTTAGCGGGTAACGAGATTACAGAAGCGGATTGGCGCTTGTTTACCACTCTGGTTCGATTTGATGCCGTTTATGTTGGGCACTTTAAGTGTAATAAGCAGCGAATTTCAGACTACGTCCATATTCAGGGCTACTTAAAAGAGCTCTACCAGGTCGAAGGCATTAAAGAGACGACCGATTTTTATCACATCAAGCGCCACTATTATTACAGCCATACAGGTATAAACCCAACCCAAGTTGTGCCGAAAGGACCTGCGCTAGACTTAGAATCAGTCCATGGGCGAGGTTAGATTAATCTTAAGAGCATCAAGTAACCTTAAGCGTTAGATATAAAAAAACCCTAGATAAGAATCTAGGGTTTTTTGCTTTCTACAAAAGAAAAATTAGTTAATTACTTTTTCTTCAGCTTGAGCTGCTTGGTCTGCTTGGATAGCCGTTAGAGCTACTGTGTAAACGATATCGTCTACTAGAGCGCCACGTGACAAGTCATTTACTGGCTTGCGCATACCTTGAAGCATTGGACCGATAGACACTAGATCTGCTGAACGCTGTACCGCTTTGTAAGTCGTGTTACCCGTGTTTAGGTCTGGGAATACGAATACTGTCGCTTTACCTGCAACTGGAGAGTTTGGCGCTTTAGAAGCGGCTACGTTTTCCATGATTGCTGCGTCGTACTGAAGAGGACCGTCGATCACAAGATCAGGACGTTTCGCTTGAGCAAGTTTGGTTGCTTCACGTACTTTATCTACGTCTGCACCTTTACCAGATTCACCAGTAGAGTAAGAGATCATAGCAACGCGTGGGTCGATACCGAATGCCGCAGCAGAATCTGCAGATTGGATAGCGATTTCAGCAAGCTGTTCAGCTGTTGGATCTGGGTTGATCGCACAGTCACCGTATACCAGAACTTGATCAGGTAGAAGCATGAAGAAGATTGAAGATACGATAGAAGCATCGGGTGCTGTCTTGATGATCTGGAACGGAGGAACGATTGTGTTCGCCGTAGTGTGAACAGCACCAGAAACTAGGCCGTCAACTTCACCAGCTTCAAGCATCATAGTACCTAGGAATACTGAATCGTCTAGCTTCTCACGAGCGACAACTTCAGTCATACCTTTAGCGCCACGAAGTTCTACTAGACGAGCTACGTAGTTTTCGCGAACTGATGCAGAGTCGATGATCTCAACGCCAGCGCCTAGCTCAACACCTTGTTGTGCAGCAACACGACGGATTTCTTCAGGGTTACCTAGAAGTACACACGTTGCGATACCGCGCTCAGCACAGATAGCCGCAGCTTTAACTGTACGTGGCTCGTCACCTTCAGGAAGAACGATGCGCTTAGCCGCTTTACGAGCAAATTCAGTTAGCTGGTAACGGAATGCTGGTGGGCTTAGACGACGGATGCCTTGAGTACCTTCAGATAGAGAATCAATCCAAGGGCCATCAATGTGGCTTGCAACGTGATCGTTAACGAACTCGATACGCTCTTTATCGTCTGCAGGAACTTCTAGGTTGAAGCTCTGTAGGTTTAGAGACGTCTGCCAAGTGTTACCTTGAGCTTTGAAGATCGGTAGACCTGAAGCGAATGCTGGTGCACAAAGGTTAGCAATACTTTCTGGAATGTCGTAACCGCCAGTCAGTAGGATTGCGCCAATCTCAACACCGTTTTTCGCAGCAAGAGCCGCAGCAACGATAACGTCAGGACGGTCTGCAGAAGTTACTAGTAGTGAACCTGGCTTGAAGTGCTCAATCATGTGCGGTAGAGAACGTGCACAGAAAGTGATGCTCTTAATACGACGAGTTGAGATTTCACCTTCGTTAACGATTTCAGCGTTAAGGTGCTTAGCCATATCAACCGCACGAGTTGCGATTAGGTCGATGCTCCATGGCACACAGCCAAGAACACGGATAGGGCTAGAATTGAAGATTTGCATTACTTCAAGGTTCGCTTGCTGAGCGCTGTCTGCATCATCAAAGATTTCAGATAGGTCAGGGCGAGTACGACCAGCTTCATCAACAGGAGCATTAAGCTTGTTGATGATTACGCCTTTGATATTCTTGTTTTTTGTACCGCCGAAGTTAGAACATGCTACTTCGATACGCTCTTTAAGTTGCGTAGGGTTGTCAGTACCAGGAGTCGCAACGAATACGATCTCTGCGCCAAGCGTTTTTGCGATTTCTGCGTTCACTTGGTTTGCAAACGGGTGCTTACGAGTAGGGACTAGGCCTTCGATTAGCGTTACTTCAGCGTCTTTGTTGATTTTGTTGTATTGCTCAACAACAGATTCAAGAAGTACATCCATTTTTTCACTACCGATCAACGCTTCAGCTTTAGTCATCGCAATTGGTTCACCAATCTTGATGTCGCTGTTTGTGCTAATGATAGTTGATGTTAGATCTGGTTGATCGCCACCGCTACGAGGTTGAGCGATTGGTTTGTAGAACGAAACACTTACGCCTTTGCGCTCCATCGCGCGAAGAACACCCATGCTTACACTAGTAAGACCAACACCAGCGCTTGTAGGGATAAGCATAATAGTACGGGACATTGAGGAGTACCTTTAACTATTGGAATGAAAAAAGCTCAACTCCTGTTCCTACCAACATTTATATAGGGGTAGGAATAAAAGTTGAGCCCCATTTTTCTTAGATAAAAATCTGACTAGCGTCGAGTGAAGCTAGTCAGAAAATTCGATTAAAGACCTGCTAGTTCAGCTGTATCTTCTGCAATCACTAGCTCTTCATTAGTAGAGATAACCATTGCTGGTACACGGCTGTTTTCAGTCGTGATAGTACCTTCGCCGCCGAAACGAGCTTTAAGGTTAGCTGCGCTATCTACTTCGATACCGAAGAATGCAAGACGGTTAAGAACCATTTCACGGATTGGCGCTGAGTTTTCACCGATGCCACCAGTGAATACGATAGCGTCAAGGCGACCTTCTAGGGTTGCAGTGTAGCTTGCAACGTATTTAGCTAGACGGTGACAGAATACGTCCATTGCACGAGTAGCTTCTTCTTTCTCGCCGTAGTTGTCTTCAACGAAACGACAGTCAGAAGTTACTTGAGTTAGACCTTGTAGGCCAGACTCTTTAGTGAACATTGTGTTGATTTCATCAACGCTCATGCCAAGTTTGTCATGTAGGTGGAACATAACAGCAGGGTCAAGGTCGCCACAGCGAGTACCCATTACAAGACCTTCAAGAGGAGTAAGGCCCATAGAAGTATCTACAGATTGGCCATTCTTGACTGCACAAACAGATGCGCCGTTACCTAGGTGACAGTTAATGATGTTAACTTCTTCAATAGGTTTGTCTAGAAGCGTGGCACACTCACGAGTAATAAATAGGTGAGATGTACCATGTGCACCGTAACGACGAATACCGTGATCTGTGTATAGGTTGTATGGAAGCGCGTATAGGTAAGCTTCTTCTGGCATTGTCGTGTGGAAAGCAGTATCAAATACAGCAACGTTTTTTAGTGCTGGGAATGATTTTTGAGCTGCTTTAATACCGATAAGGTGCGCAGGGTTGTGAAGAGGAGCGAAAGTCGCTGCATCTTCGATACCTTTAATTACTTCATCAGTGATTAGTGCTGATGAAGTAAAGTTTTCACCACCATGCACAACACGGTGACCGATTGCTGCAAGGTTTTCAGAAAGTTCTGGCTTAGAAGCAAGAATAGTTTCTACCATGAAGGCTAGTGCTTCTTCGTGTGCTGCGCCATTACCTAGTTGAGCTTCGTGTTTACCATCAAGTTTCCACTTGATACGAGCTTCAGGAAGATGCAGACATTCTGCAAGACCTGTTAGATGCTCGTCACCAGATACTGCGTCAACTACAGCAAATTTAAGAGAAGAACTACCACAGTTTAAAACTAAAACTAGCTTAGACATTAATGACTACCTGTTTATTTTTCTGATCGAAATCAGTTAAGGATGAAAATTAATCTCAAGAATAGTCGAAGCACATAGGCTTGCGTACTAACCTTGGTCAAAAAAACGTTAATTTCCGTATAAAGTGAAAGCGCTCTTTATCAAAAAGAGGCTTGTGCATTCCTTGCAGAAGTCTTCTCAAAGTTGCTTAAATTGTAAATAAGGGCAACAATGAGATTGAGGCCTGCAAATAATAGCGATATTGTGCAAATATAACAAAAAAATTTGAAAGAATATTATTTTTCGTCAAATTTTTGTGTTTTTAGTTGATGATTTCAACTTTTTTTTAATGGGAGACTCATATGAGCAATAGAGTTGGTTTAGCTAGTAGTTTAAAAGATGGCCAAAAGTACATGGATCTCTGGCCCGTCCGAAAAGAGTTAAACGCGATCTTCCCAGAACAGCGCATTATTAAAGCGACCCGTTTTGGCGTGAAAGTGATGCCTGCGATTGCTGCTATTAGTGTTCTTACACAAATGGTCTTTAATAATTACCAAGCGATGCCACAAGCTGTGGTCATGGCTTTGTTTGCAATCAGCTTACCGCTTCAAGGCATGTGGTGGTTAGGTAATCGCTCAAACACACAACTTCCACCTGCGCTAGTCTCGTGGTATCGCGAACTTCATGAGAAGATCACTGAAACGGGTTTTGCGTTAGAGCCAATGAAGTCGCGCCCTCGTTATAAAGAATTGGCGATCATTTTAAATCGCGCATTTCGTCAGCTAGATAAATCCTCAATGGAACGTTGGTTCTAATGAGTTTCAACTCTCCTCTTGTCTGAGAGCAACTATTCTTCATTGATGGTTTGTTCTCAGGTTTGACTTTAATATTTTCACTTCGTTTTTATTCATCTCGCTCCCCTCATTCCTTTTTTCTCTTACTACTCATGTAGTTTCTTACCTTTCAAATTCTGCCTCTCGCTATTTCACGCATTTTTCGAGCCTTGTTGTGTTTTTGTTAAATATAACTTCAAGTTATCAATGGTTACTGGTAATAATATCAATAGTGATGTTGTTCTCTTTGAGCGAGCAATAACGAGTAGAGCTTGATTCAGGGAGCGATAATGAGTTCTGTAAAAAAGGTATTGGCAGCGGTCGTAAGTTGTCTGTTGTTGCTATGGACAAGCAATGTAATGGCGAATGTTGCCAAAGTTTCGGTTTCACAAGTTATTGACCATCCAGATCTGAATGCAACACGTCTAGGGCTTCTTGAAGGATTAAGAGCTAAAGGTTATGAACCCGGTAAGAACTTAGAGTTTTCTTATGAAATGGCTGGTGGCAATCCCGCTCAGGCAGCAAAAATAGCCAGAGAGTTAGTTAGTGAGAACCCTCATGTATTAGTTGGCATCGCGACACCGACCTCTCAAGCGTTGGTTTCAGCGACTCGAACGATCCCGATTGTGTTCACCGCGGTGACAGACCCTATCGGAGCAAGACTTGTTAAACAATTGGAACAGCCGGGACGAAATGTCACAGGCCTTTCTGACTTATCACCTATTTCCCAACATGTATCTCTTATTAAAGAGCTACTCCCCAATGCAGTTTCAGTCGGTGTGGTTTATAACCCAGCAGAGGCAAATGCTGTTGCTTTAGTAGGGCTGTTAAAGCAGGCAACACGAGACTTTGGCTTTACTTTGCATACTGAAAAAGCGTTGACCATCGATGATGTAGAAGAAAAAACAGCATCCGTGGCTAAGAGATCTGATGTTATCTACGCACTAACTGATAACACGGTGGCAAGCGGTATCGAAGGACTTATAAATGCTGCAAACCAAACTGGCACACCCGTGGTTGCAGGAGCAACGTCTTATGTTGGCAAGGGAGCAATCGCTGGATTAGGTCTAGATTACTATGACGTCGGGGTGCAGACCGCTGATTATGTGGCCGCTATTTTGAACGGACAAAAACCAGGGAAGTTGAATGTCAAAACAGCTCAAAGCTCTCAGTTGGTAGTTAACCTAGATGCCGCTCGTATGCTTGGTTTGACGCTACCTAAGTCTGTGGTTGATCGTGCGATAGTCAGTCGTTAATAGGTATTTACATCAAAAAAATCATGTTTGATAAGTCACTTTGTTAACAGGGACTTAAACCATCATAATGAACAACATTAGTCGACTCTCACCATTAGCTGCGATCTATTTTATTCATTTTTAAGTAGTTATTTACCCGATAGGTGCATCGTTAATACCAACTTACATTATTTTACATCGAGAGGGCTGTCGATTAATGTCATAATATTAATGGAACTAATGAAAATAACTGAGCGCTAAGAGCACATTCTATGAAAGTAAATAGGCACTTTAGCCTTACCTTTGTCTTCGGCTTTCCCGCTGTGATCGCGACCATGTTACTTGGGCTGATAGGAAAAAATTATTTTGATGCGGTTGAAAAAGACATCAGCAGTGAGTTTCAGCGTATTGAAGAAGTGTTTAAACGAACGACCAAAATTGTTACCGCTCTAGATTACAGCTTCTCTAATTACTACAAATCAGGAAACCCTCTTTTCCTTGATCACAATAAGCAAGTGGTTGACGGTCTTTGCCGAATTTGGCCCATTGACGTATTACTTCTTGCTGACGGAAAAACCGCAGATATCCCCTCTGTCGATATCGACTATATGTTGGTTGGTCAAGAACCCCTTTGTAATGAAACCAGTGATAGCTATAAAAGTGCGTCAGAAAAAATTGCTCTCGCGCCAATTCTTTCATTTTTGTCCCAGCTTGATGAATATCACAACGGCGTACACTTTATAGATACTCGTGGTTATGTGATCTCTTCGCCTGAAGACTTTGCTAAAGAGCTAGGGAAAGAACTACTTTCGACCATAAAAAGCCGCCCGTATTGGCAAAGAACCGCCAACAATCCAGAACAATTGACTTTAACGGGTCCTGCGTATCGATTTGACTCTCTTGACCGTATGATAAGCATGACGATTCCGGTGTTTCATAAAGGGACACATCAAGGAATGCTTTCTGTTGAGATTGACGCAAGTAAACTGCTTGCGAGTTCGAATGAGCACTTAGCCGGTAGAATCGATATTATTGATACCACCTTGGTTAATCCGGTTGACAGCGCTACTTTCTATCACGCGATACAACTGGAAGGAGTCACCTCTCATCACGCGATGTACTACGAATTAGATTTTGCCAAAGAGGTGGAACACTTTTTTGTCTACGAGAAAGACAGCCTGATTGTCGCTATCATCGTATATCTATTCTCTGTAACGCTCTTTTTCTTCGTTAACTCCAATATTGAACGTGGTTACTTCAAAGAGCTGGCAGCTAAAGATCCGATGACCGGGCTGCTAAACCGTAGGGGACTGGAAGCTTTTTGGCGCAGTGTGGAGCATGACCAGTTATTCGCCTTGACTGTATTTGACATTGATAATTTCAAGTTGATTAATGATACCTTTGGGCATGACAAAGGGGATGATGTTATTCGCTACATGTCCCGCCAGATAAGTAATAGCATTCGAAGTAGTGATGTCGCAGCAAGGTTTGGTGGTGAAGAGTTTGTCGTTTATCTAAAAGGTGATGATCGTGAAACGTTAATGAGGACATTAGAGCGTGTTAAAAATGCTGTCTGTGCGAACTCAGCTAACATTGTACCTAATGGTTTTACTGTCTCTGGTGGTGTTTGCATTACTGAAGCTGAGCATAACAACCTAAGCTTTGAAGAGATATTCAAACACGCGGATGAAAAGTTGTACGTGGCTAAGACGACAGGTAAAGACCGTATCGTATTTTAACCACGCTATTGAACTTCTATGCTAGAGAAGAAGGGCAACTAACTCACACAGTTTGGCGATGTTCCTCTTGATAACGCTGAAGGCGCTCTACAATAGGTGGCGCTTTCTTGAAAGTACGAATTTCTTTAAATAGTTCGTTCGCTTCAGGGTAGCCTTTACTTAGATAAACAAACCACTGCTTCACTCTATTGGGGTAGTACATGCCTTTGTCCCCTTTTATTTGAAACTCTGAATAGCGTAGCAAAAGTTCGATGACTTTATTCCACGGCATTTTTGGGTAGTTGTGCTTAACGACGTTGCCAAGATTTGGAATGTTGAAAGCGCCACGACAGACCATCAATGAATCGACGCCAGTGGCTTCTATGCAATCTTGACCATCTTGATAGTTCCAGATTTCCCCATTAGCAATCAAAGGTAGAGACGTTTTTTCTCTTATTTGATTGATGTAATCCCATTTAATTTCGCTGGCTTTATAGCCGCCAACTTTGGTTCTTGCATGCACAGTAAGTTCGTCTGCCTTTGCTTGTTCGATAGCGTCGACAATTTCAAAGCACTCTTCCGGGCGTTCCCAACCCAATCGAATTTTCGCAGATACGGGAATGTGTGCTGGCACCGCATCTCGACAAGACTTCACCACTTGATAGATGAGTTCAGGTTCTTTTAGCAGTGACGCACCACCATTACTTTTATTTACCGCTTTTGCAGGGCAACCAAAATTAAGATCAATGCCTTTAGCGCCTAAACTAGCAGCTTGAAAAGCATTCTCGGCCATCCAATTTGGGTGTTGTCCTAGAAGCTGGAGATGGATTGGAACACCAGCCATGGTTTGAGAGCCTTGATGCAATTCAGGGCAAATACGGTGAAAAACATGCGGAGGAAGAAGTTGATCAACTACGCGCACAAATTCCGTCACACAGAGATCGTAATCATTGATCTCTGTGAGAATTTCACGCATTAGATGGTCTAAAACGCCCTCCATAGGGCCAAGTATTACTCGCATTTGCTTTACCGAAACTGAGTGGATCGAAAATTAAGACGCGTGATTGTACGGGCAAGTTAAAAGCTTGTCACTATGAGCTAGGTGAATCTGACGTAACAGTTATTTCACCGGTTAGAGGGAAGTAGTTGAGCCTTGGTAAATCTTCGCCTAGCGAGTAACCATCAGTGTAGTAGTAATAGCAGCTCGGATCTGATGTATACCAAGCAACGATCGGTTCTTCTGAAGGGAATACTGAGCTACCGTGATCTCTAACGGTGAGGTCAGTATTCATGAGCGCCCGCCAAAGCCTTGCGCAGTCACTCCCTCTAATTGCAGTCCCCGAATTAATCGGTAGTTGATCAACAGCGATTGGAAAACCAGTCGATGAAGGATAAACGCTGCCTTCACCATAATCGACATCTTGATTAAAATCAGGCTCTCCATCAACAAGCCACTGTGAGTGGTAAAGGTTAACCGCAGTTCGAAAAGAAGAAAAAGCACCTTGAGCTATGGCTTCATGGCTATCGCGTTGGTAATTTAGAAAGCGAGGAGCTGCGGTAACGGTAAGTATGCCTAAAATAACGACGACAGAGACTAGCTCTATCAAAGTAAAACCATTTTGGTGTTGTTTCATAATGCATTCTATATGTAACTAAATATTTCAACGACTCTTTTACACTTCAAACTTAAATTTTCAAAATGAAATAAGTTTAGTTTGCTGAATGGAACTAAAGATAATGTTTGTGTGGCTACTGGTAGGTGTAATTAATCATAGAGCTATACGAATAATTACTAATTGTTAGCCTTGTGGGTATAATGGAGACAACAGAATTGACTGACTAGTGAAGTAATATGAAGTATCAATTATTGAGTCTTCCTGACTCAATTAACGACGTAACAGCCCAGTTTGTAGAAGGTGCTATATTTGCATCTAACCTTGCAACTAAACCTCTTGACCCAGAGGCTTGGTTACCTATAGCTATTCCTGAAACTGGTCAGGACTTTGTTCCTCAAGTCACCGAGCAAATTAATCGCCAACATAACCTCATTCAGCGAAGTGAATATTTGCTTACAGAAGTGCTTGATGCAGATAACTTTGCTGAACAGCTAGCCGATTTTTCTGAAGGTTTTATGATGGTCTGGCCGACGATTGAAGAACAGTGGCAGGAAACGTCAATCGCAGATGGCACATTACGCATGCTACAAGCAATGTTAACAACATTCATGCTGGCGATTGATGAAGAACAGACAATCGAGCAAATGAAAGCGGCTGGATTAGAAACCCCGCCAACTTTGAATGATCTAGTCGGGCAAGTCGATTTGATGGTGACAGAAGTTGCGCTAGCAGCGGATGAAGCGATGCTCGGAAATAAATCTCAAAGTGTGAATCCGTTTAAGGGCATCGGCCGAAATGATGTTTGCCCGTGTGAAAGTGGTAAAAAGTTTAAACAGTGCTGTGGTAAAAAAGCTTAATTGCATTGTTTATAGATAATAAAAAGTCGACGTAATGTCGACTTTTTCGTTTCTTAACATGATGAGCTAATTGTTAGTCATTCTTTGATTTAACGAATTGAGAGATCACTACAAAACTGAAAGCAACCAAGTTACCCGCGAAGATAATCACTAGCCATTGAGGCATTGAAAGTTCTAAGAACTGCCATACTACCTTGCTGCAGTCGCCGTAGGCCTCAAACATCCACGGAGCCCATTGGTTTAGAGGTGCCCAGGTAGGGAAGGTCACGAACAGGTCACAGGTAGCGAAAGGAGACGGGTTAAACTGGTAGTCAACGTGCTCTAAAGCAAGCATCAACCCTTTATACGCACCTAACCCCCAACCAACTAGACCTAGCCAACGTGATATCGGATTATGCGGGGCAATAGCACCAATCATTGCTGCGATGCCGATAGCGAGCATAGCAACGCGCTCGTAGATACACATTACGCAAGGGCCAAGCATCATCACGTGTTGAAAGAAAAGAGCACATGCTTCAAAAAAGACAATAAAAGCCAGCAGTAAAAGCCAAGATAAACGTCCCTTAGAGAAGTCTTTGAGCATTGCAAAAAAGTTCACGAATTTAATCCTGTCAATAAAATAAAAAAGCCCTGATTACTCAGAGCTTTTTATCTTGGATAAGTTTCCTAATCAACTAATATTTTTGATTAGTTAGATGCACCTATTGTGTTTAGCGATAGAAATCCGGGTTAGTGGCCACCGGAGATAACTGGAGCTACCACTTCACCCGTACGGTGAATGATCCAACCTGCATCATAGAACCATGCTGTCATCGGTTCTACGAAGAACACAATACCGGCAAGGCCAACAAGTGCTAATACGAGAGTATATGGCAAAGCCATGATGACCATGCGGCCGTAAGACAGTCGAATTAACGGAGCAAGTGCTGACGTTAATAGGAATAGGAATGCAGCTTGGCCGTTTGGCGTAGCAACAGAAGGTAGGTTGGTACCTGTGTTGATAGCAACAGCAAGCAGATCAAATTGGTCGCGAGTGATGACGCCTTCAACCAGAGCTGTTTTAACTTCGTTGATGTAAACCGTACCGACGAATACGTTGTCTGAAACCATCGACAAGATACCATTGGCTACGTAGAAGAGTGCGAGCTGTGCGCCTTTATCTTCAACGTGAAGTACAGCATCGATTACTGGCTTAAATAGAGCCTGGTCGATGATTACAGCAACAACCGCAAAAAAGACGGCAAGAAGTGCGGTAAATGGCAGTGCTTCTTCAAAAGCTTTACCCATCGAGTGCTCTTCAATTACACCTGTAAACGCTGTAGCTAAGATGATCACTGAAAGGCCAATCAAACCGACTTCAGCGACGTGAAGCGCAAGGCCAACAATAAGCCAAACTGCGATTGCACTCTGAACCCATAGTTTAGCTACATCTTGTTTTGTACGATTTGCGCGTTCTTTGTTGTCAAATTCAACTAAGATTTGGCGAACGTTATTTGGCAGCTCTGCACCGTAGCCAAACACTTTGAATTTCTCGACAAGTGCACAAGTTAAAATACCACAGAAGAAAACAGGCAGTGTAACTGGCAGCATGCGGATAATAAATTCACCGAACTCCCAACCCGCTTGCTTAGCAATTACTAAGTTTTGTGGTTCACCTACCATGGTCATTACACCACCCAGAGCAGTACCAACACCGGCGTGCATAAGTAGTGAACGTAGGAATGCGCGGTAGTTTTCAAGGTCATCACGAGTTAGCTCAGAGATCTCTTCATCATGAGTATGATCGTGCGCAGACGTTGTGCCCTTACCTGATGCAACCTTGTGGTAGATAGAGTAGAAGCCCACTGCAACGCTAATGACTACGGCGATTACTGTCAGCGCATCTAGGAAGGCAGACAAGAATGCTGCGGCGACACAGAAAGCGACAGAGAGTAGAATTTTGGATTGGATACCGAGCAGGATCTTCGTAAAAATGAACAGAAGTAGTTCTTTCATGAAGTAGATGCCAGCAACCATGAATACTAGTAAGAGTAATACTGGTAGGTTTGCTTGTAGCTCATGATAAACCATTTCTGGTTTAGTCATGCCAATGGCGACGGCTTGAATTGCCAATAAGCCACCGGGTTGGAGAGGGTAGCACTTTAGAGCCATAGCTAGAGTGAAAATAAACTCAACCACTAGTAGCCAGCCCGCAACAAATGGGTCTACTAGGAAAAAAACAAACGGGTTGATGATTAAAAAGGAAATGATGGCAAGTTTATACCAATCAGGAGCTTTACCAAGGAAGTTTTTGATAAAAGCGTTTCCGAGAGACATCGGCATGTTAATACTCTTTTATGTTGATTATGAATAGACAAGCAATACAACATTTTGAGAATCGAGTTGTAGGTTTAGTTAAAACCTATAACTAACAGTGACTTAGAAAAACTACATTCCATGTAATGTTCTGTGGTCTTGCCAAGTCACTCCCTTAGAAACTCAAGCACTGCTTATTTTTGAGCGCAACTCTACTCTTAGATAACATTTAGTCAACAGGAAAACCCCTGTAGCACTAAAAATACCTCTTTTTTGTTGAGAAACGCGATCAAAGTAGCGCAAGCATACCACTTAAAATGTGATAAAAACCGACTAGAATCAATATTTCAGCGAAATGATTAAAATTTACAGAATAACGACGGCTTATATATGATTATTACAACTTAATATTGCAAATTAATAGGTTTGAAAATATGACCAATCTCATTGATTTTAAAAAGAATTTGTTGTGTTAATGGTTTGTTTAAATGATGGTTTGTAGTCGCTTGCTATCCAAACCTTGAGTGCAAACGTGTGCTGAACTTTAGAGTTTTAACTCTACTTGGGTTTTGAGTGAGTAAAATTTTTTGGGGGTATTTCCGCAGGGTGTTAACTAGTGGTATGATGAGTAAATTAGAACAAAATAATTAAATTGGATTGAAGTGTAGATGGTCATTAAGGCAAAGAGCCCGGCAGGATTTGCAGAAAAGTATATCATTGAAAGTATTTGGAATGGCCGTTTCGCTCCAGGTTCTATCTTGCCCGCAGAGCGTGAGCTTTCTGAGCTGATTGGTGTTACACGTACTACGCTTCGTGAAGTACTTCAGCGTCTTGCTCGTGATGGTTGGTTGACAATCCAACACGGTAAGCCAACTAAAGTTAATCAGTTTATGGAAACGTCAGGTCTTCATATCCTTGATACATTAATGACGTTGGACGTTGATAACGCAAGTAAAATGGTAGAAGACCTGCTTGCTGCTCGTACTAATATCAGCCCTATCTTTATGCGTTATGCATTCAAAGCAAATAAAGAGGCTTCAGAGCGTACGATTACTAACGTAATTGAATCTTGTGAATCTTTACTTGCGGCACCTACTTGGGATGAATTCTTAGAATCGTCGCCATATGCTGACAAGATCAAACAATCGGTGAAAGAAGACGTAGAAAAAGATGAAGCGAAGCGTCAAACGATCTTAATTGCTAAAACTTTTAACTTCTACGATTACATGCTTTTCCAACGTTTAGCATTCCATTCAGGTAACCAAATTTATGGCCTGATCTTTAATGGTGTTCGAAAATTGTACGACCGTGTTGGTAGCTACTACTTCTCTAACCCAGAAGCTCGTCGTTTAGCCATGGAGTTCTACAAAAACTTGTTTGTTATTTGTGAAAGCGGTGAGCGTGAGAATTTGCCACTTGTGATTCGTAACTACGGTATCGCAAGCGCACAGATTTGGAACGAGATGAAGACAACGTTACCGACAAACTTTACTGAAGACGACAGCTAAGTCTTTTCATTAAAGTACTGTTCGGTTGTTTTACTTATGGAGTAAACGACGTAAAGAAAACGAAAAAGCGGCGAGATAATCAAATTATCTCGCCGCTTTTTATTTATTGATAGTTGGTGAGAACGTATCAATAGGCAGTAACTTACCCTGCAAACTCTTCTGAGTCTGGACGGTTAGTAAATTGCACGCCATTTAGAAAATCGCAAAGTAGTTGGTCTTCACATACTTTGTAGTTCTTGTTCTCTGGCTTACGGAAGTAGGCACCAATCTCGTACTTACTTAGGCTGATGCCTACCACTTCTAATATATCTAATACATCTTCTGCTTTCATGTTCAACGCAATACGCAGCTTCATGAAAATCATGTTGTTAGTCAGAGCTACTTCAGGTTTAGGTTGAACACCTTCTTTTTTGCCACGCTTAAGATTGATAAAACCATTTAGGAATACCGCTAACTCTTTATCTTTCATCTTAGAGCATGACTTGTCGTTGTCGTCTTTTAGCCAATTAATCACTTGGTCATGAGCAACGGTCACATCAGCTTGCTCGATAGCTTTAATGATCTGTGCATTTTTAAGGTTTAGCGCGTGTTGAATACGACGCAAGATTTCGTTGTTAGTCACTGGGGATTCCTAAAAAGGGTTTGAAGAGTAAAGAGGTGTTGGTTAGCCCGTTATTGTCGGCAAACAAATTTCTACTCTACATAGCATAGTTGACGGCGACTCTAACAGAGAACGCTTATTTTCGGTAGATATAAAAAATCCCCAATGCTTATCAACTCATTCAAGTTAAAAGTGCATTAGGGATTTCGCTATGAGTGCTTGTTATCTGACTGAAGCCAGAGCTACATTACACGCATGCCAGGTTGAGCACCTTCGTGTGGTTCAAGGATCCACAAGTCACTGCCACCAGGACCAGCAGCTAAGATCATGCCTTCAGACATACCAAACTTCATCTTACGAGGTTTTAGGTTGGCTACCATTACAGTTAGCTTGCCTTCTAGCTCTTCAGGTTTGTACGCTGACTTGATACCAGAGAATACTTGGCGAGTTTCACCACCGATGTCCAGTTGGAACTTCAGTAGCTTGTTCGCTTTTGGTACTTCTTCACATGAGATAATACGAGCAATACGCATATCGACTGCTGCAAAGGCATCGAATTCAATCTCGTCTGCGATTGGCTCTTTGTCTAGCTCAGTTTGGCTTGCTTGCTCTTTTTCAGCTTCTGCTTTTTCTTTCGCAGCTGCTTCTGCGGCTGCATCTTCTTTGGAAGACTCGATCATTGCTTCCACTTTCTTCGGATCAATACGGCTAAACAGCGCTTTGAACTTAGTGATTTCGTGATCAGTTAGCGGTGTAGCAATCGCTTCCCACGTTAGTTCTTCGTTTAGGAAAGCCTCAGTGCGAGCCGCAAGCTCTGGCATAACGGGTTTCAGGTAAGCCATTAGCACGCGGAATAGGTTAATACCGACAGAAGAAACTTCTTGAAGCTCTTTCTCTTTACCTTCTTCTTTTGCAAGAACCCAAGGTGCTTTTTCGTCGATGTACTGGTTAGCTTTATCAGCTAGTGCAGTAATTTCACGGATAGCGCGGCTGAACTCACGAGTTTCGTATAGCTGACCGATACGCTCTGCAGCAGCAACGAATTCGTTGTAAAGTTCTGGTTCTGCAAATTCAGCAGAAAGCTTGCCTTCGAAACGCTTAGTGATGAAGCCTGCGTTACGAGACGCTAGGTTAACAATCTTGTTTACTACATCCGCGTTTACACGTTGAGTGAAGTCTTCAAGGTTAAGGTCAAGGTCATCGATACGGCTGTTTAGTTTCGCAGCGTAGTAGTAGCGTAGACACTCAGGGTCTAGGTGATTTAAGTACGTACTTGCTTTAATGAATGTGCCTTTCGACTTAGACATTTTCGCACCGTTCACCGTTACGTAGCCGTGTACGAATACGTTGTTTGGCTTACGGAAACCAGCGCCTTCTAGCATTGCAGGCCAGAATAGGCTGTGGAAGTAAACGATGTCTTTACCGATGAAGTGGTAAAGCTCAGTTGTGCTGTCTTTCTTCCAGTACTCGTCAAAGTTGAGATCGTCGCGCTTGTCACATAGGTTCTTGAAAGAAGCCATGTAGCCAACAGGAGCGTCTAGCCAAACGTAGAAAAATTTGTTTTTCTCGCCTGGGATTTCGAAACCGAAGTAAGGTGCATCACGTGAGATATCCCACTGTTGCAGGCCAGACTCGAACCATTCCTGCATTTTGTTTGCAGTTTCATTCTGTAGAGAGCCAGAACGAGTCCACTCTTTTAGCATGCTTTCGAACTGAGGCAGATCGAAGAAGAAGTGCTCAGAATCTTTCATTACTGGAGTTGCGCCAGAAACCGCTGATTTAGGGCTAATTAGCTCAGTTGGGCTGTATGTCTCACCACAGTTATCACAGTTATCACCATACTGGTCTTCTGACTTACACTTAGGGCAAGTACCTTTTACGAAGCGGTCTGGTAGGAACATCTCTTTCTCAGGATCGAAAAGCTGAGAAATAGTACGGCTAGAAATGAAGCCGTTCTTTTTAAGTTCGAGATAGATGTGAGAAGCCAGTTCACGGTTCTCTTCGCTATGTGTGCTGTGGTAGTTATCAAAGCTGATATCAAAGCCAGCGAAGTCTTTTTGGTGCTCTTCACTAACAGCAGCGATCATCTCTTCTGGCGTGATACCCATCTGTTGAGCTTTAAGCATAATTGGCGTGCCGTGAGCATCGTCAGCACAGATGAAGTTTACAGTGTTGCCACGTAGACGCTGGTATCGAACCCAGATATCAGCTTGGATATGCTCAAGCATATGACCAAGGTGAATAGAGCCGTTAGCGTACGGAAGCGCACAAGTTACCAAAAGTTGTCTTGGATCAGTTGCCATACTTAATAATTCGCTTTTTTGATAGGTATAAATTTTGAGAGGTAATACTACTTTATAACGTGTGATACGCCAAGGTATCAGACAAAGGATTCCCCTAGTTTTTTAGGGGTTCAGTCTTCATCTCGTGGGTGATAGCATAAATAAAAAAAGGAGCCCCAATGCGTAACTTTACTTCTAAGCAAGATTTCTGTTCATGGTTGAATGAGTTCGAGTCACCAATCCTCATCCCAGAGTGGGCGCTACACCAAAATATTGTATCGGTTGATCCGCGTGGGTCATTTGTTATTACCTTGCCTTTTGCTGCCAATCAGCTCGCGGTTGAACTGGAACAGTGGATCCACTCCCAGATTGAACAGCAACTTGTTAGCGCTTTTCAGTTTGAAGTAAAAGTGAAGCCGTCTGCGCTAGAAACAACAGTCGCGACACCTTTGAAGGGCGTTAAGAACATTATCGCCGTGACGTCGGCAAAGGGTGGGGTGGGTAAATCGACAACTTCGGTAAACCTTGCGCTTGCGTTATCTAAGTCAGGTTCAAAAGTGGGCTTGTTGGATGCGGATATCTATGGTCCATCTGTGCCGATGATGCTCGGTCAGCTAGACGCAAAACCAGAAGTGCAGAACAACAAATGGATGATGCCAATCGAGGCGCACGGCATTTTTACGCATTCTATCGGTTACCTTGTATCAAAAGATGATGCAGCTATCTGGCGTGGTCCAATGGCGGCTAAGGCGTTAGGTCAGCTCGTGAATGAAACCGTATGGCCAGAATTGGATTACCTTGTTATCGACATGCCACCGGGTACGGGTGATATTCAGCTAACGCTTTCGCAGCAGATCCCAGTGACGGGCGCGGTTGTGGTGACCACCCCTCAAGATTTGGCATTAGCCGATGCGCGTAAAGGTGTGGCGATGTTTGATAAAGTGAGCGTGCCAGTGGCAGGCTTAGTGGAAAACATGAGCTACCATATCTGTAGCCACTGTGGCGAGAAAGAGCATATCTTTGGCGCTGGTGGCGCGGAAGCCATGTCAGAAGAGTTTTACCTCGATATCTTAGCGCAAATTCCGCTGCACATTGATGTACGGGAAGATATTGATGCAGGTTGCCCAACCGTTATACGTCGTCCAGACAGTGAACACACGCGTCATTACTTAGAGCTTGCTGAGAACGTGGCTGCGAAGATGTTCTGGACTGGTAAGGCGAGACCAGAGGCGATTAACTTCTCGATGGTTGAATAGCAATGGCTGATCACAAAGGTGTGTAAATCACGTTTGGGTGAGATAAACAACGGTTGGATTAGGTGGATAGCCATAGGGGTTGTGCATATAGTTGTATTTAAGTTATTTGAAAGCAAACGATTGTTTTAAGTAAATGTATTGAGATCATCAATTTGACTGCAATTAGCTAACATCGCGACTAGAATCTATATGCTTTAGCCCCTATAATCAGGCGGTTTATCTATTCCCACCACCAAACCATATCGGGTGCAAATTAATGTCTGATAATAATCAATGTGTCATCGTAGGTATCGCTGGCGCTTCAGCTTCAGGAAAAAGCCTGATCGCGAGTACGATTTATAATGAGCTGCGCGAAAAAGTAGGCGACCATCAAATTGGTGTTATCACGGAAGATTGCTATTACAGCGACCAAAGTCACTTGAGTATGGAAGAGCGAGTTAAAACTAACTACGACCACCCAAATGCACTAGATCATGACCTTTTATGCGAACATCTACAGCAGCTAATGAGTGGCAATGCCGTAGAAGTTCCTGAATACAGCTACACAGAGCACACACGCACTTCTGAAACGACTACACTTACTCCTAAGAAAGTGATCATTTTAGAAGGTATTCTGCTTCTGACAGACCCGCGTCTTCGTAAACTAATGCACGCAAGCGTATTTATGGATACACCGTTGGACATCTGTCTACTACGTCGTGTTAAGCGTGATGTAGAAGAGCGTGGTCGAACAATGGATACGGTACTTAAACAATACCAAGAAACAGTACGCCCAATGTTCATGCAGTTTATCGAGCCTTCAAAACAACATGCAGACATCATCGTTCCTCGTGGTGGTAAAAACCGTATTGCGATTGATGTGCTAAAAGCGCATATTGCGAAGTTGTTGAAGTCTTAATCGAACAAAATTTTGCCTAAGTGACTCACTTAGCTTTATTTTTTACCGAATCAGTGGCACTTTTATAGTGCCACTTTCTTTTGGAATCTAAGCAAGGAATATGCGGATGAAGAAACTACTCATTTTCATAGCTGTACCAGTGTTTGTTGTCGTTGCAGCAATTCTGGCACTAGTGCTGTTAGTGAATCCCAACCAATTTAAGCCATTAATTGTCGAACAAGCCCAAAAACACACAGGCCTAGAGCTCGTGATCGAGGGTGATATCAGTTGGCAATTCTTCCCATCTATTGGCTTCGAACTTGGTCAAACTGAATTACGTAACCCTGAAGGGTTCACTCAACCAAACCTGTTTAAGGTTGATACGGTTGGCGTTGATGTTTCGGTTACTCCGCTATTTAGCAATCAACTAGAGATCGGCAATATCACTCTAGATGGTGCAGAATTTTATTTAGAAACGCTTAAAGATGGTCGCAAGAACATCGATGCGCTCACACAAGTGTCTGCTCCTAAGGAGTCTGAACCTGCAGCGGATACAAGTTCTGAAGCAACACCGGCGCCTCAAGAGCAAACTTCTACAGACACATCTGGCTGGACGATCAATCTTGCAGGTGTAACAGTCTCAAACGCATTGTTTGAGATGGACGACAAGCAAGCAGGTTCATTCACTAAGCTATACGATGTGTCTTTGAGTCTTTCTGAGTTTGCCGTTGATACATGGACGACCGCGACATTTGCGGCTTCTGGTGAAAACAACCAACAGAAGTTCTCTGCAAATGGCAGTGCTGAATTCAAATTAGCGGAAGGCTTTGCAAGCTACGCATTACGAAATATTGACCTTAATGCGAAGTTCAATGATCCAGCAACGTCGATCGAGTCAGCGAAGATTGGCTTAAATACGTTTGAGTTCGATAAGGTTAACCAACTGACTTATGCGGTGATTGGTAATGCTGCTGGTCTTGACCTTGATCTTAAAGGTGGCGGTGACTTAACTGTCGATAGCGCGATCTCAAAAGTTACACTGAACAAGTTAACATTAGACTCAACATTCAAAGGTGAAACGCTTCCTCAATCACCAATGAAAGTGGATATGCTGTCTGACTTAAGCTTTGATCTAACGAAGAGTCACTTGAGCTTTGTGCTAGAGAAGCTGCAAGCTAACGCTATCGCACTAGACGGTAAAGCGGACATCACTTTATCTGAAATACCAAAGGTTCGTTTTTCTCTTCATAGCCCGAACATCGATTTAGATGAGTTCTTAGGCCTAGGTAATACAGAAGAAACAGCGAGCGCTGCGCCTTCTGATTCTGCTGGTGGCTCAACTTCAAATACTACAGCTTCTTCGACGTCAAGTTCAGATAACTCGGCTCCTGCGAAAGAAGTAGAACCTGATCTGTCAGCTCTGAAAACGCTCGATGTGAAAGGTAATATCACAATCGATAAGTTCAAGGCGAACAACGCAAAAATGCAGAACGTGAAAACGGCGTTCTCAGTTAACCGTGGTATCGCAGATCTGACATCGTTTACCTCGAATCTTTACCAAGGCTCTATCTCGGCAACAGCACGATTAGATGCACGCAAGACGCCTGCGACTTACACGGCTAAGAAAAAGATTAAAGGCGTAAAAGTACAACCGTTACTGGTTGACGTAGCGAACAACGATACGCTGGAAGGTACCGGTAATATCGATGTTAACGTTAAAGGTAAGAGCTTGACGCCAACAGGAATCAAGAAGAACTTGGTAGGTACTATTGCGATTAACTTTGAAGATGGTGCGGTTAATGGCATCAACATCGCGCAACTGATTAGAGAAAACTACGCTAAGATCAAAGGCGAAAAAGTCGAAAGCAAAGATGAGTCTCAAAAGACAGATTTTAGTGCAATGAAAGCAACACTCAAGGTTGATAAAGGTTGGGTTTCAACGAACGACTTATCGGCACAGTCGCCTCTTTTACGCGTGACAGGTCAAGGTAAAGCAAACTTCATCAATGAAACGGTCGACTTCCTGGTTCGCACGTCAATTGTTGGTTCGCTTGAAGGCCAGGGTGGTAAGAGCATTGATGATCTCAAAGATGTGACGATTCCAATTAAGGTAACCGGCCAGTGGGCTGACCCGAAATTTGGGCTTGTTTTTGATGATGTGTTGAAACAGAAAGCTGAAAAAGAGATTGATCGCGGTATTAAGAAACTTGAAGAAAAATACGGTGACAAGATCAAAGATGAGAAAACTAGAGATGCAGTCAATGGTTTACTCAAAGGCTTGTTTAACTAATCGCCATTTTAAATAGCATATAAATAGCGCCATTCCTTATTACGAGGAATGGCGCTTTTGTTTGGCTGCCGATAATACCCAAGAGAGATTCCCTATGAAGCTCGCCCCTCGCATTAGGGAATGACGATAGGTATTAGTGCCTTGTTCAAGGGCGTGACAGTCTAGTGGTCGTCATCCTCGAGAGGGAAGAATGACCGAGTCGGGGATCTCTGGTTGAATGCAATTACCAGTCAACGCCTTGCAGAGCTTTAACACCAGATTCAAAAGCGTGTTTAACGTTACGAACTTCAGACACGGTATCGGCCATGTCCGTTAAAGTTCGATGCGCTCCACGGCCTGTGATGATCACTGATTGCATTTTAGGGCGGTTATTCAGAGCTTCTACCACTTCATCCAATTCAATGTAGCCATAGCTCACCATGTACGTCAGCTCATCAAACAGAATTACATCAATCGACTCATCAGCTAGCATGCGTTGGCACTCTTTCCATACGCGCTGTGCGGCTTCAATATCTTTTGCCTTACTTTGAGTTTCCCAAGTAAAGCCTGTACCCATCACTTGGAACTCTACATCGAGTTTTTGAAGAACGTTCTTTTCACCGTTATCCCAAGTTCCCTTTACAAACTGAGCAACGGCACATTTCTTACCGTGACCGACTGCACGTGTAATCGTACCGAAACCTGATGTCGATTTCCCTTTACCGTTGCCAGTAATAACCAATAACAGTCCTTTCACTTCTTGCGCTGCTGCAACACGTGCATCGACTTGCTCTTTTACTTTCTGTTGTCTTGCTTTATGGCGTTGTTCTTTGTTGTCTTCGGTCGACATAACAAATCCTTTTAAGTTGTGATTACGCCTATCATAGCCTAACTTAACGATAGCAAAAACCATCGGAAGAACAGGTGATTACGGATGAAAAAGATACTCGTGGTTTGTATGGGGAATATTTGTCGTTCGCCAACAGGTGAAGCGGTGCTGAGAAAGAAAGCTCAGCAGATGGATATTAATGTAACGGTCGACTCCGCTGGGACAATTGGCTTTCATCAAGGCAACGCGCCAGACTCACGTTCAAAATCAGCAGGAGAGAAGCGAGGCTACAGCTTTAAAGGGATTACTTCTCGTAAAGTGGTAGATAATGACTTCGAAGAGTTTGACCTGATACTTGCGGCAGACAAGGCGAATTTAGATGACTTAGTGAGCCAGTGTCCAGTTCACCTCCAATACAAGCTCGCGTTATTTTTGAGTTTTGGAGAGTCACAATATCAAGAAATTCCCGATCCTTATTATGGTGAGGGGAATGGCTTTGAATTAGTGTTGGATTTAATCGAAGAGTCGAGCGAAGCGATACTGCGTTCAATATAGTGTAGAGGCTGTGTTCTTGGTGGGCGATAAAGTATCAAGGTTCATCGATATAAAAAAGGCCGACATTGAATGTCGGCCTTTCTAAATCTAGCTTTAAGCTATGACTAAGCTTACTTAGACATTACTTTGTAGATTGGGTCTTCTGCAACGTTCGCTTCAACTAAGCTACCGGCTTTGTGCAGCATAGCAACACAGTCTTGGCTTAGGTGGCGAAGGTGAAGTGTTTTACCTAGTGCCGCGTAACGGTCAGCAATCGTGTCGATCGCTTCAATAGCAGAGTGGTCAGTAACGCGTGAGTTTGCGAAATCAACGATAACATCTTGTGGATCGTTGTATGAGTCAAACAACTCAAGGAAGTTAGCGGTTGAACCAAAGAAGATTGGACCGTTAACTTTGTACTCTTTAGAGCCTTCAGCGTTAACCGATGTGTCTGCGTAGATGTGCTTAGCATGTTGCCATGCAAACATTAGTGCAGAAGCAACAACACCCACACCAACTGCTACCGCAAGGTCTGTTAGTACTGTAACTACAGTTACAAGGACGATAACGAAGAAGTCTTGCTTAGGAACGCGACGTGCCAACTTGAAGGTTGCCCATTCAAACGTACCGATAACAACCATGAACATAACGCCCACAAGTGCTGCTAGAGGAATCATTTCAATCAGTGCAGAGCCGAACAGGATGAACATCAGTAGTGCAACTGCCGCTACGATACCTGAAAGACGACCACGACCACCTGAGTTTACGTTGATCATCGATTGACCGATCATCGCACAACCACCCATCGCGCCAAATACTGAACACGTCACGTTCGCCATACCTTGACCAACACATTCGCGGTTAGATTGGCCACGAGTGTTTGTCATTTCGTCTAGTACGGTTAGCGTTAGTAGTGATTCGATTAGACCAATCGCTGCAAGAATCACTGCGTAAGGCAGGATGATGTATAGCGTTTCTAGGCTAAACGGTACTGCTGGAATAGAGAATGTTGGTAGAGAGCCCGCTAGTGTTGCTGCTTCGTCACCAGACATAGTACGTAGGAAATCAACAACAGTGCGAGTTTCAAGATCAAGGCCTACAACCAAAGCTGTTACTGTAACAATAGCTACCAATGAAGAAGGTACTGCTGTAGTGAGCTTAGGTAGGAAGTGGATGATACCCATAGTGAGTGCGACTAGACCTAGCATTAGTGTCATTTGACCGCTTGGTAACCAAGTTAGCGCACCTGTTACGTCTGGTGCTTTAAATTGTCCAAGCTGCGCTAAGAAGATAACGATCGCTAAACCGTTCACGAAACCAATCATTACTGGGTGCGGAACGATACGGATGAATTTACCTAGCTTAAATACACCCGCTGCAATTTGCAGAAGGCCGGCTAGCATAACTGCCGCAAATAGGTATTGAACGCCATGGGTTGCTACTAGGCTAACCATTACAACAGCCATTGCGCCAGTTGCACCAGAAATCATACCTGGACGACCGCCGAAGACAGAAGTGATTAAACCTACGATGAATGCTGCGTAAAGACCAACCATTGGGTCAACGCCTGCAACAAAGGCGAATGCTACGGCTTCAGGTACTAGAGCTAAGGCTACGGTAAGACCTGAAAGCACATCATTTTTTACAGAGTGCTTTGAAAATTGTGGGAATTCGAACATGTTTGCTCAGCTATGCTTAAAATGGGTTTACCGACACGAGTGTATTGCGTAGCCAAACAGTGATGAAAAAGAGCGGCAATAGCTAAGTGTCGAAAATATAAGTGCGCGAATGCTACCCAAAAATGTGATTAAGTTCAAGGTTGAACCCTATTTTGAGCAATATATCTATTATAACTAATCGGAACTGTGGATATAAAAAAAGGGCGACTTATGAATAAGTCGCCCTTAGATAGTTCTCTGCAGATTACTCTGCGAAGCTCATTAGTATTGAGGTTTAGTCATGCCTGCGCCGGCTTTATTTGACGCTGCTTGGCTACCTGCACCTTTCGATACAAAACGCTCAGTACGGAATGGAGCCGCAACAACTTGAATCTCTTTGATCTCTTGAGGACCAGGAGCTTTAGTCATTGGTGAACCTGCTTGTTTTTTAGCAACAGCTGCCTTTGGTGCCGCTTTAGGAGCTTCTGCTTTTACCACAGGAGCTTCTTCTACTTTTACACTTTCAGCTTTAGGTGCTTCAGCTTCAACAACTGGTGTTGCTTCTACTTGCACAGCTTCTGCTACAACAGGCGATTCAACTTTCGCAGTTTCAGCAATCACTGGAGTTTCAACTTTCTCAGTTTCAACTACCGCAGGAACTTCAGTTACCTGAGTTTCAACGACAGTTTCAGCTTCTTCACGGCGGATAATGACTTTACCCATCGCAAGTTCAGGACATGCAAAGCCGCCAGCCATAGCTGTGTTACTTTGTGGTGCCGTCTCTTGAGCTACGTTTTGCTCTTGTACAGCAACTTGAGTTTCAACTGCTACTTGAACTTCAGCCACTTCAGGTTTTGCCTGATTATGGTGAGGTTTTGGAATGAAGCGAGGCATCACTTTACCCATAGCCATCTCTGGAGAAGCTACACCACCTTTACGTAGGCGGAATGGGTTAGGACGACGATCACGACCGCGACGACGACGTTGACCACTTGCACGTAGGTGACGTGGAGAACGACGGTTGCGACGTTGCTTCGGCTCTTCCTGTTCTGTTTGTTCATCAGCGTTTGCTTGAGTTGCTTCTACTTGTTCCGCAACTTTTTGCTCTTGAGCTACTGATTGTTCTTTCGCAATAGACTGTTCTTTAGCAACAGCAGACTCATTTGACGAGTTTTCTGAAGCTTCAGCTTGTTGGTCTTTAATACGAACTTGTTTGTTCAGTTTACGACGCTGACGACGCTCTTTAATCTTAGCTGCTTTCGCTTCTGGCTTAGCCTTAGGCGCTTCTAGTTTATCAGCTTGAGCTTCTGCCGCTAGCTGTAGACCTTCTTCTGCTAATTTAGATGGTGCTAGCTCTTCGCGTTGCTTCTGCTCATCACGTGACTTATTGCGACGGTCTTGCTTAGGCTTACGAGGCTGGCGATTTTGCTGTGGAGCAGTTTCTTTCTGCTCTTCAGGTTTCTCATCACGAACTGGTTTACGACGGCGTTTGTTGTCACGGTTTTCGTTACGATTGTCACCACGCTCACCACGTTGTTCACCACGGTCACCACGTTGTTCACCACGGTCACCACGTTGGTTACGACGACGGTTATCGTTACGATCACGGCGTTGACGGTTGCCGTTGTTGCGATTGTTCTTAGGTTTCTCTTCTTGCTTCTCTTCTTCTTTTTTCTCTTCTTGAGTTGAAGAGCCAAATAAGAAGCTACCGATAGCTTTGAAGAAACGACCAACTAAACCTGGTTCTTGAGTCGCTGCTGATTCAGCTTTTTTCTCTTCTACAGCTTTAGGAGCTGGAGCAGGAGTCGGTGCTGATTGAGCAGGAGCTGCGAAGCCTTTAAGAGCTGGCTCTTCGATCTTCTTAGGACGAATAGTCTGTTCTGCAGGCTCTTTGCTTTCTGCTTCTTTTAGAGCTTCTAGCTTGGTAGGCAGCAAGTAAGACAGTAGGTCGAACTCTTCACCTTCACGAACACGGATAACCTCAAAGTGCGGTGTTTCCATGTCAGAGTTAGGAACTACAGTGATCTTAACTTCTTGGTTCTTCTCGATGTGGTTTACTGAGCGACGTTTTTCGTTCAATAGGTAAGAAGCGATAGGAACAGGGACTACAGCAAGAACTTGCGCAGTGTTGTCTTTTAGAGCTTCTTCTTCGATCAGACGTAGAACAGATAGTGCTAGAGATTCGTTATCACGAACAACACCAGTACCTGTACAACGAGGACAAATGTGGTGGCTTGCTTCTGCTAGTGATGGACTCAAACGTTGACGAGACATCTCTAGAAGACCAAAGCGAGAAATACGACCAATCTGAACACGTGCGCGATCTAAACGAACGGCATCACGTAGACGGCTTTCTACTTCGCGTTGGTGGCGAACCGGAGTCATATCGATAAAGTCGATAACAACAAGACCACCTAGGTCACGTAGACGTAATTGACGTGCAATTTCATCGGCTGCTTCTAGGTTAGTGTTAAGTGCTGTTTCTTCGATATCGCCGCCCTTTGTTGCACGAGCAGAGTTGATATCGATAGAAGTCAGAGCTTCTGTTGGGTCGATTACGATAGAACCACCAGATGGAAGACGAACTTCACGTTGGAAAGCAGATTCGATCTGGCTTTCAATCTGGTAATGGCTGAATAGTGGTACTTCACCATCGTATTTCTTAACGCGATTCATGAAATCTGGGCGTATTAATTGAATGTGCGCTTGTGCACGTTCAAAAATAGTATTGCTGTCGATTAGAATCTCGCCAATATCACGACGTAGATAGTCACGAATCGCACGAACGATAACGTTACTTTCTTGGTGAATAAGGAAAGGAGCTGCATTTGAATCAGAAGCTTGCTTGATAGCGCCCCAGTGATTCAATAGAACGTTCAAGTCCCACTCAAGCTCTTCTGCACTTTTGCCTACACCCGCTGTACGCACGATTAAGCCCATACCTTGAGGAAGCTCAAGAGTGCTTAATGCTGCTTTCAGTTGAGTGCGTTCATCACCTTCGATACGACGAGAAATACCGCCAGCGCGAGGGTTATTTGGCATAAGAACTAAGTAACTACCCGCCAAAGAGATGAAAGTTGTCAGTGCAGCGCCTTTGCTACCACGTTCTTCTTTCTCAACTTGTACGATTACTTCTTGTCCTTCTCTTAGCACTTCTTTAATGCTAGGACGGCCTTGGTATGTATAACCTTCAGGGAAGTATTCGCGGGCAATTTCTTTAAGAGGGAGGAAACCGTGACGTTCTGCGCCGTAATCAACAAATGCCGCTTCTAGGCTTGGTTCAATACGGGTAATACGTCCTTTGTAGATATTCGCTTTCTTTGATTCGTGACCTGGACTTTCGATATCTAGATCGAACAGTCGCTGGCCATCAACCAAAGCGACACGCAACTCTTCTTTTTGAGTTGCGTTAATTAACATTCTTTTCATTTAGAAATTCTCATTGTCTTTTCTTATTTTCATCATTGGTCTTATCGCTTTAGTTCGTTTCTCATGGTGCCAGATCCCATGGCTTTATCGGTGCAGCCTCCCGGCTGGAGAGGGATGCTCTGGGGCACGTCAGTCATCATAGGGAGTTAGCCTATGATCCGCGATGTGGCGGTGAATACTCAACATGAGTGTACGTGAGTAGAGCGATAAGGAACTCAGTTGACCGTGTCTTACGCCGATTGCAGCACTGTCTAATCTGAGTCATCTACTCATTTACTTGCTTATGAATGGTTAGCTGTTTAAATATTAGTCAATCCATTGATAGCAGCTGTGAACTATAGCAGTGGTCGGTAAACACAGCAATCTGCTTTGTCGTAATGCGGTAAAAAAAACAGTTTTTGTTTGGGTTTTGATAGCTCTAACTCACTGTCTATAAATAATTTATCAATTGATATTTTAATTTGCAGGAAGCTTGGTGCTTTTTTGTTCGAAGAATCAAAGAAATATAGAACTTCAATGACCTTTTAGGGATAGAGTCGCCGGGATTTTAGATAAATAAGTTCAGAATAGGGTTAAGAAAATCTCAATTATCAAAAGTGACAGTGATACAATAACCCAATGAGCGAAATTAGAACCCAAGTCCAATTTGTCGACATTGACGAAGATATGGCTGGTCAGCGTATTGATAACTTCTTACGCAACCAATTAAAAAACATCCCGAAAAGCATGATTTACCGAATCGTGCGTAAAGGCGAAGTCCGCGTTAACAAGAAACGTATCAAGGCTGAGTACAAACTAAAAGCTGGCGACTTAGTACGTATCCCTCCCGTTACTATTGAAGAGAAAACGGAAGAGAACGTACCGAGTACGAAACTCAATAAGGTTTCGGAATTGGAACAGTGCATCATCTATGAAGATGATCACATGCTGATTCTCAATAAACCATCAGGTACTGCGGTTCATGGTGGCAGCGGCTTGAAGTTTGGCGCGATTGAAGCATTACGTGCTCTTCGCCCTGATGCTCGTTTTCTTGAGTTAGTGCACCGTATTGATAGAGATACGTCTGGCATTTTGCTTGTTGCTAAGAAGCGCTCGGCGCTAAGACACCTTCAAGCACAGTTCCGTGAAAAAACGGTTCAAAAATACTATTTCGCTTTAGTGATGGGCGAATGGAAAAACAGCTGTAAAGTCGTCAACGCACCTTTGTTAAAAAATGAAGTGAATAGCATTGTTCGAGTGAACCCGAATGGTAAAGCTTCTGAAACCCGCTTTAAGGTTTTAGAGAAATTCCAAGAGGCGACGTTGATTCAAGCTAGCCCAATTACAGGCCGTACACACCAAATCCGTGTGCACGCTCAGTATACTGGTCATCCAATAGCTTGGGATGATCGTTACGGTGATCGTCGTTTCGATGCTTATACGGGCAAAGTAGGACTGAATCGTCTGTTCTTACATGCAGCCAACATCAAGTTTACCCACCCGGGTAGCGAAGAGAAGATGGATATCTCGGCGCCAATGGAAAGAAGGCTAGAGAAAGCCTTAACTGGTTTACGTAAGCTTTAAGAAGATACGAGATTTTTCGTGAATTGAGTATAATATGCATCAAATGGAAAGGGTTGACGAATATCGTCAACCTTTTTTATTTTCATATGTTGCAGAAGCTCCCCAACTCGCTCGTTCCTCGCTCTTGAGGATGACGACTTTTTAAGGTCACGTTCTATATCATTAGCGGATTAGATAAAATTCGCGTTCCGTCATTCCCTGGACTGACGAAGGAAGGAGTAGGGAATCTCCAACAGAGTGGTAAGTATCGCTTACAACACGTTCATTCCTTGTGCCTCAAGCATATCGACTAAATCGATCAGAGGTAAGCCGATCAGCGTGTTTGGGTCTTTACCTTCCATCTGTTTAAACAATGCAATACCTAACCCTTCGCACATAAAACTGCCCGCGCAGTAATAAGGCTGCTCTTTCTCAACATAAGAAATGATCTGTTGCTCAGTTAAATCGCGGAAATGCACAACAAAGGTGTCGAGACGCGTGTCAGCTTTACTGGTCTCGCTGTTCCATACCGTTATCCCAGTATAGAAAGTGATGCTCTTACCACTTTGACGAGACAACTGCTCAATCGCTTTCTCACGAGTATGAGGTTTGCCAATAATTTCTTCGTCAATCACACATACTTGATCGGAACCAATCACTAGGCTTGGTTGTTCGACAGCACAAGACTTGGCTTTGGTTTCAGCAAGACGCATTACCAATTGTTGAGGAGTCTCTTCTGGAAGTGGCGTTTCATCGCAGTCAGGCTTCGCTGTGACAAAGTCTAACTGTAGTTTTTTGAGGATCTCTTGCCTAAATGGAGATGTAGAAGCTAAAACTAGTTGGTAATTTCTCATTTTAATTTACAATTCGTGTAAGCATTTAGTTCAGGATAACGTAACTTAGCCTGCTATTCATAATGCTCTGAACAGGAAAGGTAGGAAAGTACATTTTTTTTGCCATTTCCTTTGACTAAACACGATTTGGAAGATAAGATTCGCGCCCTATGCAAAAGGAAAAAATACCGCGTACAGTTGATCCGGCAAGAACGGCTCAAAAACGACTCGATATGGATGGTATCATTCAAGTCAGTCTTTTAAAGCGTTTAACCGAAACAACTGAAGGCGTAAAACGTGACGCGCAAGTCTCAATGTCATTTGGGCTTGATGAACAACGATTAGTCGTTATCTCTGGTAAAGCTAACGTCGAAGTCGATTTAGAGTGTCAACGTTGTAATGAGGTTTTCGCACATGAGTGCGATGTCCAATTTACTTATACTCCTGTTTACAGCGAGAAAAGTGAAGAGGAAGCACCGGAAGAGTACGATTTGGTAGATCTGAACGAGTACGGTGAGTTAGACCTGATTCAATTAGTTGAAGACGAGTTCATCCTTGGATTGCCACAAATAGCAATGCACGACGATGCGAAATGTAGCGTTAACTCAAATAACTTGGTGTTTGGTGAACTTCCTGAAGAAATTGAGGAAGATAAAAAGCCGAATCCATTTGATGTTTTAAAAAACTTAAAGAAGTAACTTATTAGTAAGTATCTTTAAGAATTTACATAGGAGTAGGGTCAATGGCCGTACAAAAGAGCAAGAAATCACGTTCAATGCGTGGCATGCGTCGTTCACACGATGCGCTAACTACAGCTGCACTTTCTGTAGACGCAACTTCAGGTGAAACTCACCTACGTCACAACGTGACTGCCGAAGGTTTCTACCGCGGCAAAAAGGTTATCAACAAGTAAGGTTGACCTTTGCAAAATCTAACCGTTGCGCTTGATGCAATGGGCGGGGACTTCGGTCCTCGTGTTACAGTGCCTGCCGCCGTGCAGGCACTGTCGTATTTCCCAGAGCTAAAAGTCATTCTAATAGGTGATCGAAACGCGATCACATCTCAATTATCTTCATTAGGTCGAATGCCTGATTCTCGTTTGAGTATCCAGCATTGTGATCGAGTCATTTCCAATTCTGAAAAACCTTCACTGGCCCTACGCAACAGTCAGGGTAGCTCTATGCGTGCTGCTATCGATCTGGTTGCCGAGTCACAAGCTGATGCTTGTGTGAGTGGTGGCAACACCGGCGCACTGATGGCGTTATCTCGTTTCCGACTCAAACTCCTTCCTGGTATTGATAGGCCTGCATTGGTTTCAGCTTTGCCTACCGCTTCTGGCAACCGTACATGGATGCTTGATTTAGGAGCGAACGTTTCTAGTGACGCGGATTCACTGTTTCAGTTTGCCGTAATGGGCAGTGCATTAGCAGAACAACATTTAGGTCGCGTGCCTCGTGTCGCTATCTTGAATATCGGCGCTGAAGAAATCAAAGGCAATGACCTTGTAAAACGATGCGCTGAAATGTTGTCGAATACTCAGTCTGTGAACTTCATAGGCTATATTGAAGGTAATCAATTACTTCAAGATGCTGCTGATGTCGTCGTATGTGATGGTTTTGTGGGCAATGTCTGCTTAAAAACGTGTGAAGGTACGGCTCAGCTCTTTATTGATAAGCTAAAAACGCGCATGATGGCTTCAACAATAAAGGGTTGGATCGCCAGAATGTTGTTTTCTGAGCTATTTACTGAATTAAAAACCTTGAACCCCGACCAGTATAACGGCGCAAGTTTGTTAGGATTGCGCGGCATTGTCATTAAAAGCCATGGAAGTGCTGATGTGTCTGCAGTCGTCAACGCGATTGGTGAGGCAGTACACGAGGTCAAACGACAAGTCCCCAGTCGCATTAGCGATCGTTTGGAAGCGGTTTTACTCGAGAGGCATTATTAGTCTTCATGTATAGCAAAATTTTAGGTACTGGCAGCTACTTGCCATCTCAGGTGCGTACTAACGCAGACTTAGAGAAAATGGTAGAGACTAGCGATGAGTGGATCGTTGCTAGAACAGGTATTAAAGAGCGTCGTATTTCAGCGGAAAACGAAACTGTTGCGGATATGGCGTTTTACGCTGCTGAGAATGCCATTGAAATGGCAGGTATCGACAAAGAAGATATTGATTTAATCATCGTTGCGACAACCAGCAGTAGCCACACATTTCCGTCTTCGGCATGTCAGGTACAAGGCAAGCTTGGTATCAAAGGCTGCCCTGCGTTTGATTTGGCTGCGGCGTGTTCTGGTTTTGTCTACGCACTGTCTGTTGCTGATCAACACATCAAGACTGGCATGTGTAAGAACGTTTTGGTAATCGGTGCGGATGCACTGTCAAAAACCTGTGATCCGACTGACCGCTCTACTATCATCTTATTTGGTGATGCTGCAGGTGCGGTGGTTGTTGGCGCAAGCGAAGAGCCAGGTATTTTGTCTACTCACATTTACTCTGATGGTAAATATGGTGAGCTTCTAAGCCTAGAAGTTCCAGAGCGTGGCGGTGATGCGGACAAATGGTTGCACATGGCGGGCAACGAAGTATTTAAAGTGGCGGTAACTCAGCTTTCTAAGCTAGTGAAAGACACATTAGCGGCGAACAATATGGATAAGTCAGAGCTTGATTGGTTAGTTCCACATCAAGCGAACTACCGTATTATCTCGGCAACCGCTAAAAAGCTGACGATGTCGCTTGATCAAGTTGTGATTACTCTTGATAAGCACGGCAATACGTCGGCAGCTACCGTACCAACGGCCCTTGATGAGGCTGTTCGCGACGGGCGAATTAAACGTGGTCAAACGCTTCTACTTGAAGCGTTTGGTGGCGGCTTCACTTGGGGTTCTGCGTTAGTTAAATTCTAACCCCAAGCGATAATCAACAAACAAGGCACATAACTTATGTGCCTTATTCAATTTTTTGCTTTGCTTAAAGGAAAATTACTATGAGCAAATTTGCTATCGTATTCCCAGGCCAAGGCTCTCAAGCTATCGGTATGCTTGCTGACCTAGGCGAACAGTATGATGTTGTTAAAAAGACATTTGCTGAAGCTTCAGAAGCACTTGGTTACGATCTATGGGCATTGGTTCAAGATGGTCCAGTAGAAAATCTAAATGAAACTTTCCGTACTCAACCGGCTCTACTAACAGCGTCTGTTGCAATCTGGCGTGTATGGCAAGAGCTTGGTCTAGAGCAACCTGCAAACCTAGCCGGCCACAGCCTAGGCGAATACTCTGCACTAGTGTGTGCGGGTGTTATCGACTTTAAAGAAGCGATCAAGCTGGTTGAGCTACGTGGTCAACTGATGCAAGAAGCGGTTCCTGCGGGCGTTGGTGCAATGTACGCAATCATCGGTCTAGATGATGAAGCGATTGCTAAAGCGTGTGAAGAAGCGGCACAAGACGAAGTTGTGTCTCCAGTTAACTTCAATTCACCTGGCCAAGTTGTTATCGCGGGTAACAAAGCAGCAGTAGAGCGCGCTGGTGCACTATGTAAAGAAGCAGGCGCTAAACGTGCACTTCCTTTACCAGTATCTGTGCCGTCTCACTGTGCCCTTATGAAGCCTGCAGCAGACAAGCTAGCAGTTGCTCTAGAAGCTCTAGAGTTCAACACGCCGGCACTGCCTGTTATCAATAACGTTGATGTTATTGCTGAAACAGACCCGGCAAAAATCAAAAGCGCACTTGTTCGCCAGCTGTACAGCCCAGTTCGTTGGACTGAAGGTGTACAAGCTATGAATGAGCAAGGCGTAGAGAAGCTACTAGAATTAGGCCCAGGTAAAGTTCTTACCGGTCTAACAAAACGAATCGTAAAAACTATGACAGCTGCTGCAGTTAATGACACTGCATCACTAGAAGCTGCTAAGTAAATAAACACTTAATAGAGAAGTTATGATGAATTTAGAAGGCAAAGTTGCACTAGTTACAGGCGCAAGCCGTGGTATCGGTCGTGCAATCGCTGAACTTTTAGTTGAGCGTGGTGCTAAAGTTATCGGTACTGCTACGTCTGAAGGCGGCGCTGCTGCAATCAGTGAGTACCTAGGTGAGAACGGTAAAGGTCTTGCTCTTAATGTAACGGATGTTGACTCAATTGCAGCTACACTGAAAACCATCAACGATGAATTCGGTGCGATTGACATTCTGGTTAACAACGCAGGTATCACTCGTGATAACCTACTTATGCGTATGAAAGACGATGAATGGAATGACATCATCGATACTAACCTAACGCCTATCTTCCGCATGTCTAAAGCTGTATTGCGTGGCATGATGAAGAAGCGTCAAGGACGTATCGTAAACGTTGGTTCTGTAGTCGGTACTATGGGTAACGCTGGTCAAGCTAACTACGCAGCTGCAAAAGCAGGCGTAATTGGTTTTACTAAATCAATGGCTCGTGAAGTTGCGTCTCGTGGTATTACAGTGAACACTGTAGCACCTGGTTTCATCGAAACTGACATGACTAAAGCGCTAAATGATGACCAACGTGCAGTAACTTTGGCGAATGTACCAGCAGGTCGACTAGGTGACCCTCGCGAAATCGCTGAAGCTGTGGTATTTTTGGCGTCACCTGCGGCAGCTTATATCACAGGTGAAACACTTCACGTCAATGGCGGTATGTACATGGTGTAAATTATGTGCAACATTTGTGCATGATTTAAGTCAAGATCATACGTAATTTCGGTTAAAATCGTGAAAATTGTGGTTTGACCAGAAAAGTTGACCTTGCAACTTTCAATAGATTGAATAAACTACGGAAAACATCGCATAAAGCGAACTCTGTAAAGGAAAAGAAAAAATGAGCAACCTCGAAGAACGCGTAAAGAAAATCATTGTTGAACAGCTAGGTGTAGACGAAGCTGAAGTTAAAAACGAAGCTTCTTTCGTTGATGACCTAGGTGCAGATTCTCTAGACACAGTTGAGCTAGTAATGGCTCTAGAAGAAGAATTCGACACTGAGATTCCAGATGACGAAGCTGAGAAAATTACTACTGTTCAAGCTGCTATCGATTACGTAACTAGCGCTCAGTAATAATCTCTCCCAGGCGGTCACCTCGACCGCCTGTGTTTTATCTAACTCATCTATCCTCATCTTAAATCACCTCAATCCCCGGAGTGTAATATCGTGTCCAAGCGTCGTGTAGTTGTCACTGGCATGGGTATGTTGTCGCCGGTAGGCAACACTGTAGAATCTTCTTGGAAAGCCCTGCTAGCTGGTCAAAGTGGTATCGTTAATATCGATCATTTTGACGCAACCAATTTCTCAACTCGTTTTGCAGGTCTAGTTAAAGACTTTAACTGCGAAGAGTATATGACTAAAAAAGATGCTCGTAAGATGGACTTGTTCATCCAGTACGGCGTCGCAGCAGGTATTCAAGCTTTAGATGATTCAGCCCTAGCTATTACTGAAGAAAACGCTCCTCGTGTAGGCGTTGCTATCGGTTCTGGTATTGGTGGTCTTGGTTTGATCGAAGCCGGTCACAAGGCTCTAACTGAAAAAGGCCCTCGTAAAATCAGCCCGTTCTTCGTACCGTCGACGATCGTGAATATGATTGCGGGTCACATGTCTATTATGCGTGGCCTACGCGGTCCAAACATCGCGATCTCTACAGCATGTACGACTGGCCTACATAACATTGGCCACGCGGCTCGTATGATTGCATACGGCGATGCTGACGCAATGCTAGCGGGTGGTGCTGAAAAAGCATCGACACCACTAGGTATGGGCGGTTTTGGTGCGGCTAAAGCACTGTCTACTCGTAACGATGAGCCTCAAAAAGCTTCTCGTCCATGGGACAAAGGCCGTGACGGCTTCGTTCTTGGTGACGGTGCAGGCATGATGGTTCTTGAAGAGTATGAACATGCTAAAGCTCGTGGCGCTAAGATTTACTGTGAGCTAGTTGGCTTCGGTATGTCGGGTGACGCTTACCACATGACATCTCCAAGTGAAGATGGTTCTGGTGGCGCACTAGCAATGGAAGCGGCTATGCGTGATGCTGGCATTACTGGTGAACAAATCGGTTATGTTAACGCACACGGTACTTCGACTCCTGCAGGTGACGTAGCGGAAGTGAAGGGCATCAAGCGTGCTCTTGGCGAAGCAGGCAGCAAGCAAGTCTTGGTTTCTTCTACGAAATCAATGACTGGCCACCTTCTAGGTGCTGCGGGTTCTGCTGAAGCGATCATCACTGCGATGTCTCTAATTGATCAAATTGTTCCACCAACAATCAATTTAGATGATCCTGAAGAAGGCTTAGATATTGACTTAGTACCTCACACTGCGCGTAAAGTTAGCGGTATGGAATATGCTGCATGTAACTCATTCGGTTTCGGTGGTACTAACGGCTGTTTGATCTTCAAAAAGATTTAATCATCTTATATAAGAGTCAAACATCGTAGATAGTCATAATTAGAACTGTTTTTAAACGGCTCGATGCTTTAGCATTGAGCCGTTTCTTTTTATGGGGAAAAACATGTTTTGGGTTGATGGAGAAAGTCAGCAAACTGTCGATATCTTAGATCGCTCGTTTCAGTATGGAGACGGCTGTTTTACTACCATGCTTGTTCAAGATGGCCAGATTCAATATTTTCACGACCATCAGCGTCGTGTTGATGATTGCCTTAAAGCGTTACGCATTTCCGAACTTGATTGGAATACGGTTAACCTTTGGCTCGATAATGCACTTGAACATATCCAACACAATGCGCTTCCTGGTACAAAGAGCCTTGATGGTTCAACGAATCTTCAAGACAAAAACAAGCCTCATAATCAAAAAGCTGGGATAAAGCTCCACGTTAGCCGTGGGGCTGGCGGTCGTGGCTACAGTACCAAGAATATCGCCAAGCCAACGATAACCATCAGTACATTTGATTTCCCTAGTCATTATTCAGCGTGGCAAGATTCTGGTGTAGAACTCGGTATCTGCCAACAAGCACTGGGTTTGAGCCCATTATTGGCCAGTCATAAGCACAATAATCGCCTTGAGCAAATCTTGATGAAAGATGAAATGGATCAGGCCGGTGAAGTGGATGGCGTGGTTCTGGATATATCAGGTAACGTGATTGAAACCACCATGGCTAATCTGTTTTGGCGAAAAGGGCAGACGATTCACACTCCTCAACTGACGCAAAGTGGCGTTGCTGGGGTTATGCGTAAGCAAGTGTTAACCGCGCTGAATCAAGCTGAACTTTCCGTTACTATTAGTGACTACTGCTTATCTCAACTCATGCAAGCTGATGAGGTTTTCATGACCAACTCCATTTTAGGGGTTGCCCCAGTTACCCGTATTAGTGATACCCAATTCAACATTGGAACCGTTACTCGTAGCCTTCAAGGACAACTAAACTCGTGATCAAAAAGTTATTTATTTTTATTATATTGTGCTTAATCGCAGCCAGTGCTGCTGGTTTTTATGTTTACAACCAAGCGCAAGATAACCTGAAACAAGTTATTCAATTAGAAAAACCACAAGTCGTGACTGTTGCTTCAGGTAGCAGCTTTAACCGCGTTCTAGCCCAGTTGATTAACGAGGGGCTTTTCGAGGCTTCTCCTTATGAGAAATTAATCCGTAAGTTACATCCTGAGCTTGTAGACGTAAAAGCGGGTACATTCCTGCTTGAACCGGGTTTAACCTTAGAGCAGGCGCTACAAGTGCTTGTAGAAGGGAAGGAGCACCAATTTACCATTACCTTTGTAGAAGGCAGTCGTTTTGACGAGTGGCTTGTTCAGCTAAAAGACAACGAATTCATTCAGCAGACGTTGAATGATGTCTCTGAAAAAGAGATCGCACAAAAGCTTGGTATTGAAAATGAAAAGCTAGAAGGCCTTTTCTTAGCGGAAACATACCACTACACCTATGGCACAACGGATTTAGATTTGTTGAAACGTGCCCACCGAGATCTAATGAACGTGGTCAATGATGAGTGGGAAAATAGAGCCGATAAACTGCCTCTTAAATCGCCTTATGAAGCTTTAATTCTTGCGTCTATCATCGAGAAAGAGACTGCTGTCGCTTCTGAGCGTGAGCGTGTGTCTTCTGTATTCGTTAACCGCTTGAACAAGCGTATGCGTTTGCAAACTGACCCAACGGTTATCTACGGCATGGGCGATAGCTACAAAGGCAATATTCGTAAGAAAGATCTACGCACACCAACGCCGTACAACACCTATACAATGAGCGGTTTACCGCCAACACCGATCGCGATGGCGGGTAAAGCGTCTATCAACGCGGCTCTGAATCCAGAGAAGAGCAACTACCTTTATTTTGTTGCGAGTGGAACCGGCGGTCACGTATTTTCAAAGAGTTTGACTGAGCATAACCGTGCAGTACGAGCTTACTTAAAGCAATTAAGAAAAAACAAATAAAGAAAGAATTATGAATCAGTCGAAATTTATCGTGGTTGAAGGCCTTGAAGGTGCTGGCAAAAGTACAGCAATCAATGCCATCGTTGAGACATTGAAAACAGCTGGTGTCGCTGACATCGTTAATACTCGTGAACCCGGTGGTACCGTGCTTGCCGAGAAGATGCGCTCGTTGGTCAAAGAAGAACACGAGGGCGAGAAGCTTCAAGACATGACTGAGTTGCTGCTGATGTACGCAGCGCGTGTTCAATTAGTAGAAAACGTCATCAAGCCTGCACTAGACAGTGGTAAATGGGTGTTGGGTGATCGCCATGATATGTCATCTCAAGCTTATCAAGGTGGTGGTCGTCAGATCGCACGCACTACGATGGAATCACTGAAAGAAACCACGCTAGGCGGTTTTAAGCCAGATTTAACACTATATTTGGACCTAGACCCTAGAGTAGGACTAGAGCGTGCCAGAGGCCGTGGTGAGCTTGATAGAATTGAAAAGATGGACATCTCATTTTTCGATCGCACGCGTGAGCGTTACTTAGAAATTGCAGGGCAAGACGATTCTGTACTCGTGATTAATGCGCAGCAAGAAATTGAGCAAGTAGCCGCTGATATTAAAGTCGCGCTCAGTGCTTGGCTCAATAAACAGTAGGTAGTCATGGCTGAAGTTTATTCTTGGCTCACACCTGTATGGAGTGAGTGGAAAAAAAGTCTCGATGCAGAACGTTTTCCTAACTCTGTGATCGTTAATGCGCCTGACGGGCTTGGTGTGGAAGCGCTGGTTAGCCAACTTACCGATGCATTGATGTGTGTTAATTACGAAAGTGAAGCGTGCGGATTTTGCCACAGTTGTGAACTGATGAAGTCGGGGAGTCACCCGGATTTCCATGTGATCGAACCTGAGAAAGAAGGTAAATCGATTACCGTTGACCAAGTGCGTGCGAGTAACCGCTGGGCTCAACAATCGTCACAGTTGGGTGGCTTGCGTGTCATTTTGCTGAGTCCGGCTGAAGCGATGAATGAATCGGCGTCTAATGCGCTGTTGAAAACACTGGAAGAACCTGCGAGTAATTGTATTTTCATCCTTTCAACGCGCAACAGTAATCGCTTAATGCCAACTATTCTTAGCCGTTGCCAGCAATTTAATGTGGTGTGTCCACAATTGGATGCAGGATCGGCATGGTTAAATGGAGAAGTTGGTAAAACGGTTCCTCAGTACATACTGACATTGAACGACAACGCCCCCCTGAAAGCGAAAGCAATGTTTGATCAAGGTGGTGTCGAAGCTTCAACAAAAGCGCTCGATGGCTTTGTGAATGTGATAAAAGGCACTCAACCCGACATGCTGAAGTTCTCTACAGAGCTTAGCAAAGACCCTTTGATTCAACTTAGCTGGCTTTGGCATTTATTGTCAGATGTACAAAAGCTGCATTTTGGTTTAGCTAATCAGGCTATTATTCCGAGTGCGAAAGCACTGTATGAGGTGATGTCTTATCAAAGTGCTTATGCAGCGTCGAATAAACTGCTGATATTGATTGAGCAGTTAAAGCAACACCCTGGGCTCAATACGGAGCTACTCATAATGAATTGGCTGATAGCCACTTGCGAGGAAACATGTTCGTAGATTCCCATTGTCATTTAGACAAACTGGATTACCAAGATTTACACACCAGCATAGAAGACGTGGTTAATAAGGCGAAAGCAGCAAACGTTGACCAACTGCTTTCTGTCGGTGTGACGCTGGATTCGTTTGAAAATATGCTTGAGATGATCTCGCCGTTTGATAACGTTAAGGCTTCGTGTGGCGTTCACCCTCTCGACGTAGAGAGCGACTTCTGTTTAGAAAGAATGCGTGAGTACGCGAGCAACCCTAAAGTGGTGGCGATTGGTGAAACTGGCCTAGATTATCATTACCAACCAGAGACTGCAGAGCTACAGCAGCTCAGGTTCAAGCAGCACGTTGAGTTGGCTGTTGAGCTTAATAAACCTTTGATCATCCACACGCGTAACGCGCGTGAAGATACGTTAGCTATTTTACGCGATGGCGGAGCAGAGAAGTGTGGTGGTGTGATTCACTGCTTTACTGAAGATCAAGCGTTCGCTGAAGCGGCAATGGAATTAGGTTTCTATATCTCGATCTCAGGTATTGTGACCTTTAAACAAGCCACAGAACTTAAAGACGTTGTGAAAAAACTACCTCTAGATAGGTTGCTGATCGAAACGGATTCGCCATATTTGGCGCCAATTCCATATCGTGGTAAAGAGAATCAGCCTGCATATGTAGTCGAAGTTGCGGCTTATATCGCCCAGTTAAAAGGGGTATCAATGAAAGAGGTTGCTGAACAAACGACCAAAAATTACCAAAAACTTTTTTTGCGATAGAAATCTAACTAAACAAACAAAAGGGAGCGAAAGCTCCCTTTTTGTGTTTTTGATCACCTAAAATGCGTTTTTTTTTAATGTTTACGGAATATGTTGAACTTGAGAGCGTGAATTACAACATTTGTAATTTTGTTACTAAAAATAACATTACCCTCTATTTTATTTACTCAGTAAAATAATAGGGATGGATTATAATTTATTTATTTTTCAGCTAGTTAGTGGCTTGTAAAGCATTGCATTTCTATATTTGACATGTGATCCAAGACGTGTTTTGAAACTAAATTTCGTAAGTGACTAGAAAGTTAGTTCCCCATCAATATATATTTAGCGGCAGAAAATATAATGCAATACATGGTTACATTTTCACTGGGTGCTAACATATAGGCTACGGGGGTGTGCCGTTAGGACCCATATAATTATTTTATCTTTATCAGGAGCATAAACATGTTTAAGAACCTTTTTGCTAGCCTGCAGAAAGTTGGTAAGTCTCTGATGCTACCAGTATCAGTTTTACCAGTTGCGGGTATTTTGCTAGGTGTCGGTGCAGCAGACCTTCCTTTCATTCCAGAAATCGTTTCAAACTTAATGGAACAAGCGGGTGGTTCAGTATTCGGTCAAATGGCACTACTGTTCGCAGTAGGCGTAGCACTTGGCTTTACTAATAACGACGGTGTAGCTGGTCTAGCTGCTATCGTTGGTTACGGCATCATGACTGCTACACTAGGCGTAATGGCTGGTGTAATGGGCGTTGATAAAATCGACACTGGTGTACTAGGTGGTATCCTAGTCGGTGGTGTTGCTGCTTGGGCATTCAACCGTTTCTTCCGTATTCAACTACCAGAGTACCTTGGCTTCTTCGCTGGTAAGCGTGCTGTGCCAATCATCACAGGTTTCTCTGCGATTGGTCTAGCAATCCTACTATCTGTAGTATGGCCACCAGTTGGCGGCGCTATCTCTGCGTTCTCTGATTGGGCTGCTCACCAAAACCCACAAGTGGCGTTTGGTATCTACGGTATCGTTGAGCGTTCTCTGATTCCATTTGGTCTTCACCACGTTTGGAACGTACCTTTCTTCTTCGAAGCTGGTACTTGTGTAAACGCTGCTGGCGAAACTCAAAACGGTGTTCTTACTTGTTACCTAGTTGCTGATGACGCATCTCGTGCAGCGGGCAATGGCTTCGGTCAGCTAGCTGGTGGTTACATGTTCAAGATGTTCGGTCTACCTGCTGCTGCAATCGCGATTGCACATTCAGCTAAACCTGAAAACCGCGCTAAAGTAATGGGCATCATGGCTTCTGCTGCGTTGACTTCATTCCTAACGGGTATCACTGAACCAATCGAATTCTCATTCCTATTCGTTGCTCCTGTACTGTACGCAATCCACGCTCTATTAGCTGGTTCAGCATACGTTCTTGCGAACACTCTAGGTTTTGTACACGGTACATCTTTCTCACACGGTCTAATCGACTTCCTAGTTCTATCTGGCAATGCGTCTAAGATGGGTCTAATGGTTGTATGTGGTGTTGCTTACGCTGCAATTTACTACATCGTATTCCGCACTGTGATTAAAGCACTTGACCTTAAAACTCCGGGCCGTGAAGACGAATCTGAAGAAGAAGTAGTTGCTACAGGTTCTGAACTTGCTGGTGAGCTAGTTGCTGCATTCGGTGGTAAAGCGAACATCACTGGTCTTGACGCTTGTATTACTCGTCTACGTGTTGCAGTAGCTGATACCGCTCTTGTTGACCAAGACAAACTGAAGAAACTAGGCGCTGCAGGTGTTGTTGTAGTTGCTGGTGGCGTACAAGCTATCTTCGGTACTAAGTCTGACAACCTTAAGACAGACATGGATGAGTGGATCCGTAACAACGGTTAATTCGCTGATTCAATAAATTGAAAGGAGGCCTTACGGCCTCCTTTTTTGTTTTCTGCAATATGCAAAATATCCTCACGTTTAATACCAATCGTAGTAAATAACTGGTCATCCTAGCTTGTTAAAAACCTCGATAACTTCGTTAGAATTTTTGATTGTAGAACAACTACTTATCAAAAAATTATGCCTTGTTCTCAAGGTTTTTTCCTGCGCTATTCCTGAACACTTACTTACTGTGATTGGTATAAGCTCTTCTTACTCAACTAGTTCTACTCAACTCTATGTGTTGAAGGCCAATACCGAACCTTGAGCGCCAGTTCGCTTTTACCTAGCGATGACACCTCTCTTTGTGAACCCAGTACACTGCCATTTTTAAAAACAGTCTGAGAATATTATGAAACATCGTTATTTGATCGGCCTTATGTGCTGCAGCGGAGCCGCGTTTGTGCATGCTTCTGAAGCACCAGATTTGGAAGTTGGATTAGCCATTGACCAAGACCTGAGTGTCGTTGTCGAATTTGATCAGAAATACCGTGCCACGATTGGCAACGACGGTGCTGCATTTGACTACATTTTGAAGCGTGGTCAGTTTGAGACTGAAGCTCCGTTGAGTTGGTATGTCGGTGCAGGTGCTTGGGCTGAGTGGAATGATGATTTTGGCTTACGTTTGCCTTTAGGTGTTAAAGTGAATTTCTACGAAGGTTGGAATGCGTACGCGCAAGTTCACCCTGAGCTCGACATGTATAAAGGTGTTGAATTACAAGTGGGTGGTGCACTGGGTATCACCTACAAGTTCTAGGTGATGAGACAAAAAAATGCCAGCTTAGTAGCTGGCATTTTTGAATGGTTTAAATAAGGCTATTCCTGTTTGTCCATTGCACGCTTTATGCAAATTGCAGCACCACCCCAAGTGATACCAAGACCAAGAACCATCATAATAATCGCACTCGTTGTCATGATTATGCTTCCTTTTTACTTGTCATATTTATGATAATGCCAATCGCTAGTAATCCTGCGATCATTGCCCAGCCAAGAGTCAGGTCATAGCCACCGTAACCGTCTGTAAACAATGCGCTTAGTTTCGTTGCAAGAATGATTGCAAGCATAACTGGAGTGACGAAGCGTAAACATACGTTAAACCATACGCCAATAGAGAAATCTGAAATCTCATTGACGTACGCACGTACATCGCTAACTTTGTTTAGTAGCCATGCCATTAGAAGGATTTCAATGAATCCGCCTACCATGATGCCGACGTTGTTAGCGAAGTGATCGACTAGGTCTAGTAGAAGTAGGCCGCCGTTAGTTGCAAATGCCATAGACACCACAACACCAACGCCAATAACAATACTTGCTGCTTTTTTACGGCTCCAGTTCAGCTTGTCCATAATTGCAGATGTTACTGCTTCCATAATTGAGATATGAGAGCTTAAACCAGCCACAACAAGTGCAAAGAAGAATAGTGGACCCAGAATATACGGTGCTGGAAGTAAATTAATCGCAGCAGGTAGCGTAACAAACGCAAGGCCAACGCCTGCTGATACTACTTCAGTTAATGGTTTACCTTGTTCTTGAGCCATGTAGCCAAGAACAGAGAAAATCATAATACCCGCAAGAATTGAGAAACCACAGTTGATAAGAACCGTCATGAACGCGTTGTTCGTGATATCTGATTTTTCTGGCAAATAGCTTGAGTAAGCCAACATGATCGCAAAACCGATACTTAACGTGAAGAAGATTTGTCCATAAGCAGCAGCCCATACTTTTACGTCCCAGATCTTGCTGAAATCAGGTTCGAACATGTAGTTCACACCATCTAGAGCTCCTGGAAGGAAAACCATGCGTCCGATAAGCAAAATCACCATTATGAACAACACTGGCATCATTACTTTAGAAGCACGTTCGATACCAGCTTTAACACCACCCACGATAGCTGCATAAGTGATTGCCCAAGCGAGTAACATTGCGCCAGCGATGCCCCATTGGATGCTACCTAGGTTCGTCGGTGAGTTATCACCTAGAGCTAGATATTCACTGAAGAAGAATGCGTTAGTGTCTGTTCCCCAGCTTTGATTGAATGACATACCGAAGTATGAAATTGCCCAACCGATAACGGCAACATAGTAGACCGCGATGACAGCCGCTACACCCACTTGGAACCAACCAAGCCACTCAAATTTTGAGTTGATGCGCGCTAAGGTTGCAGGTGCAGAGCCACGATATTTTTGACCCATACTGAACTCTAGGATCATAAATGGGATACCAGCCGTAAGCATGGCAAATAGATATGGAATGAAAAAAGCACCGCCGCCATTTTCATAAGCCATATATGGAAAACGCCAAATGTTTCCTAAACCAATAGCAGATCCTACTGCGGCAAGGATAAATCCTGCTCGGGATCCCCACTGTTCTCGCTTCATATTTAACTCCTTTACAACTTCCCTGAGGTATGAAGCTTCTCGTCACGCTGTGCTTGGTAAGGAGATGATAGTTAAAACAGGCAAACGGTTTGACTGTTTACTTTATCTTCCGTGATTAAGCAAAAGTTTAGATTATTATGTTGTTAGCGATTGGAGAACTCAGCGGATAATTCTTAATTGTTTGATGTGTGTTTGCATAACCTGAAATATTCAGCTGATGCGTGCTAATGAGCCTACCTAGTTAGAATGGTTAAAGCAATAGATTAGCTATGTTTAATAACTGTAGGGTTATGGTCTTTAAGATGTTAAATGGTGGTTATTTTAGAGGTATTAATTGGTTTGGGGTTTTCTGGTTGGTTTATGTGTCTGATTTTTTCGGCTTTATTAGGTTATGTGACTTTATTTAAAAGTAGAGCGTATGACTGAAATTCATACACTCTATAGTTGAACTGACCAACTATTCGGAGGTTCTATTGGTATGAGATGGTCATCGATACTTAGAAAGTAAAACTCAGTCCGACATTGGCTTGGAATTGGTTCATCCAGTCGGTATCAAAGTGGATGATGCACTCTTGCCCGTTACTTGGGATGTTACAAACACCGGAGGTGTCGTTATCGACAACGGTACCTAACCAACGTAGTTGTGTGTTTAACGCTAATCGGTCACTAAATTTGTACTCTAAACCACCAAAGATAGAGGTTGAGAACCCATACTTATCTTTTGCCCAGTCTACATCGACGTAAGAAGCACCAAGGCCTAATCCCAAATAACCAGACAACACAGAAGAAGCTGGGTAGTAAATGCTACTTTGAAAGTGCAGGTATTGGATGGAGGAGCTTAGGTTGAGTGTTTCTAATTCAGAGCTTTGATTAGAATAGAAAAAGCCGATGCGTCCTTTTTCAAATGGCGTTTCAATCGAAAAGGTGTAGTTTTCAGACCCTTTCATATCATAGGTTTTACCGTCCTGGTCTTCGACACTGCCACCGCCTGTATAGCCCACCATCGGAGTAATGATGATCTCCGGCGAGGCATATACGCTCGAAACGGAGAGAAGCGTAATCAGTGCCATTATATTTGCTTTGTTATTCATGAGTATATCCTTATCCATACACTTACTAATTGTGATGGTTACATCAATATTGTGCGACTAATTTCGACGATTCTTGAAGATACTTCACACACCTGATAGTACTTAAATAGAGACTCGACAAATTAATAATAAGACAGAGGTGTCTATGGACCATAATCTGAAAAATGCCCTACAAATAACGGTTGTCATCTACGCAATCATTCTCTCATTTGGCTTTATTGCAATTGGTAGTTAATACCATTTATTGCGAGGCTGGGTTTTTATACTCAGGGAATAATGAATAGTGGGATTATAACCAATATTGATACAGCAATAGACTTAGATTATTACGCTAAGTTTATTGCTGGAAAAACTGCACTGGTCGCCCAAGGTGGTGGACAGAGAAGTATTTTTACTTCTGGAGTGCTGGATGCCTTTCTTCTTTCAAATTTTGATCCCTTCGACGAGTTTTTTGGTACCTCTGCAGGTGCTCTTAATTTGTGTGCTTATCTGTGCCGCGATAAAGGCCTTGGCCGTTCTTTCCTTCTCGACCTCACAACGTCCCCTGAATTCTTCAATCTCTTTTCTTATATACGACACAGAAAGAACCTTGGATTAGAATGGGCCTTAGAACAAATCATGGCTTACCCATACAAGCTTGATTTGGATTTAGGACGACAAACGCTAGGCGAGCGCCATTTCTATGCAGCCGTCACGGATTCTAAAGACTTACGAGATCACTACTTCCCAGTATTGGGTGAAGATTGGTACAAAGTGATGATTGCAACCTGTGCGATCCCTCGCTTATACAATGATGAAATCTTTATTGGCGACAATGCTTATGTGGATGGTGGTGTATCAGCTTGCATCCCGGTTCAAGAAGCGTGGCGTAGACAAGCCCGTTCCATTGTTGTGATCCGAACTGAGCCAGCGTTAGAGGAAGAGGTTCAAGCTAACAGTACGCGATTAGAAACACCCAAACCGATATCAGCCGAAGAACTGGAATGGTTCCGCGAATCTTTTGACAGTGTTCAAGGTCATTGGCAACAAAAAGTGGAACAGTGGAAAACCGATTGGAGCTCGTTCTTTCAACAACAAATTCTCAGCTCAAAAGAACAGAAGCGCGACAGATCACATTTGGATTTACTGAATGGTGGTCGATGGTTATTCGGGGCGGATGACATCTATAGATTAAGTCATTTAATTGGTGATAAGTTTGATTCCGGCTTAGCAGATATGCTGATGGTGCATTACCAAACTTACTCATTGACTCAGGATTTTTTGAACTCCCCACCAGACGATGCTTTTGTCGTGCAAATTGCCCCGAGTAAGCCGCTGAAATCCAATTCATTAATGAGTAATAAAGAAGATTTACTGCACGATTATGAATTGGGTTTAGAAGCCGGTTACCGATTTGTTGAAACTTATACCTCTACGAAAAATGCCCGCAGTTCACACATGCCACAGTTGGCAACCATTGCTGCTGAGAAGTAATGCTTGAGGTTGATGAGTAATATTTGAAGTTGATGAGTTAGCATGCTGTGAGCTGATCGTGCTGTTTAAGCCGATCGTTAGTGAGTCGTGTTCTGAAATGAAAAAGGGTTATTGAACTTGGTTCGATAACCCTTTTTTGTCTTGAGATTAGGCAAATCGTTTCGCCTCACGGGAAAACATTAGGTGACAGGCAAGATTCTCATACAGTTGGTTGATCCCGCCACATCCATAATGTCGCCTTGAGTGACGATAACGAGATCGCCAAACTTAAGATGCTCTTGCTCTTTTAGGCAGATGAGCGTAGATAGGGCAATGTCAAAACTGTCTTTGGCTTCTGTCTCGAAGTAGATAGGTGTTACACCTCGGTACAAGGTGCAGCGATTAAGTGTTCCTTCGTTACGAGATAGTGCGTAGATAGGCATGTCAGCACTTAGGCGAGACATCATCAGTGCAGTTCGGCCTGATTCTGTGAGAGTGACTACGCCTTTAATGCCTTCCATATGGTTTGCCGAGTAGATAGTCGCCATCGAAACGGTTTCTTCGGCGGTCACAAAGGTGCGATCAATTCGGTAATTGGATTGGTTGTTAATCCCCGCCATTTTCTCAGCACCAATACACACTTCAGCCATCGATTTTACGGTTTCGACCGGGTAATCACCTGCAGCTGTTTCTCCTGAAAGCATGACCGCATCTGTTCCATCAAGTACCGCATTGGCAACGTCCATGACTTCGGCACGGGTTGGCATTGGCGCTGAAATCATCGATTCCATCATTTGGGTTGCGGTGATCACCGTTCGGTTGAGCGCTCTAGCACGGCGTATAAGCTGTTTTTGTACTCCGACCAATTCAGGGTCGCCAATTTCGACTCCAAGGTCACCACGAGCCACCATGACCACATCTGAGGCCATTATGATGTCATCCATGTTCTCAACAGTGGCTACCGTCTCTGCTCGCTCTACTTTTGCTACAAGGTGAGCTTCTAAACCTGCTTCTCGTGCGAGCTGACGAGCGTAGTGCATGTCTTCGCCGTTGCGTGGGAAAGACACCGCGAGGTAATCCACTTTGATTTGTGCGGCGGTGACGATGTCGCGTTTGTCTTTTTCTGTCAGCGCTTCTGCGGACAGGCCGCCGCCTTTTTTGTTTATGCCTTTATTATTCGAGAGAGGGCCGCCAATGATGACTTCGGTATGAACGCGACAACCTTCCACTTCGGTTACTTTTAGCTGCACACGACCATCGTCGAGCAACAGGATGTCGTTAGCTGAAACGTCGTTAGGTAATTCTTTATAATCAAGACCGACCGCTTGTTGGTTGCCTTCGCCTAAACCAAGGCTACTGTCGAGAGTAAATTGGTCACCAACGGCAAGTTGGATTTTGCCATCTTTGAATGTTGACACTCGAATCTTGGGACCTTGTAAGTCACCGAGAATAGCGATCTGAGTACCAAGTTTTTTGGCTATTGCTCGGACATTTTCTGCACGTTGTATATGGTCGTCGCTAGTGCCGTGAGAGAAGTTCATACGGACGACATTGGCACCGGCCTTGATGATCTCTTCAAGCACGTTACCTTTATCAGTAGAAGGGCCTAGCGTTGTGACGATTTTCGTTTTTCTTAATTCGGCTGTCATGAATACTCCTAGAGTGAGGCCAAGTAATCTTTTAAAAGACTAGGGCGTGTTGATCTTTCGAGCTGATTTTTGCAGCGAGTTGCTGGGTATTT